>DASVNC010000354.1:0-2221 GCA_036384055.1 Parvibaculum sp. | reverse complement strand
GGTCTTTCTCGGAAGCTCGCTTGACGACTTGAGAGCTTCCCCGGCGGAGGCCCGCAGGATGGCGGGCTATCAGATCGACAGAGTGCAATTGGGCGAAGAACCTGCCGACTGGAAGCCGTTGAGCGCGGTCGGCAAAGGCGTCCGTGAAATCCGCGTCCGCGCGGCGGATGGCGCGTTTCGGGTCGTATATGTCGCCAAATTCGAGGACGCAATCTACGTGCTGCATTGCTTCCAGAAGAAGACGCAGAAGACCGGCAGGCGCGATCTTGATCTGGCGGCGAGTCGGTATGCCGAACTGGTGAAGGAGCTTGGAAAGAAATGAAAGCCAAGGCGGGCGGGCGCGCTTACGCGAGCGTTTGGGATGCGATTGAGGATACGCCCGCAGCGGCGGCGAACATGAAACTCCGCTCCACGCTGATGATGGCGCTCGCGCGCCATATCGAACGCGAGAAGCTCACCCAGAAGGAAGCGGCCAAGGCGTTCGGCGTGACGCAGCCGCGCATTTCTGATCTCACGCGCGGCAAGATCGATCTCTTCGGTCTCGATACGCTCGTCAACATGGCGGCGAGCGCGGGCCTCCGCGTCGATCTGCGGCTAAGAAAAGCGGCGTAGCGTTGCAGAGCGCACGAAAATTCTTATCCCCACCCATTGATCCGCCCCCATATTAGCTGGGTCTCGCTCCGCGAAGGACGCGTCCGGACTGGCCGAATGCGTGGAGAGGGTCACAGCAGCGTGTCTCACGTCGTGGGGGTCACCAGCCGCACGCCCCGGAAGGTTCACATGGGTAGGCGGACACTACGATCCGTGGAACGCCCCGGCCGATAAAAGTCGGGTGTCGTTGGTGTGGGCTTAGGATGTTCCTAAAATCGCGTGCCAGGCGGAGCGTCGGAAGGGACGCAAACCCACATAAAATATATAAGCGGCGTCGCCGCCGCTCCGCGCACCTTCACTTTCGGGTGCCGATGTTTCGAGTGCGTGCCGAACCTCCGGAGGCGGAAGCCTTGCGGAGATGGAGGTGTTTTCAAATATCTCCGTGTCGTCCCGGGACTTGTTCCCGGGGCGACAGCACAGGTTGGGTTCAAGGGCAGCCGCTGTCGCGCGTCTGCGCGGCCACGTCCTGGCGGTCGAGCGGCAGCAGTTCGCCGTTGGGCGTGCCTTGCGCGCGCAGCGAGAGGTCGGTGGCGATGTCCTGCAGCGCGTCGTCGAGGAGGCCCGCCCGCATCACGATGCAGCGCGCATAGGGCGGCAGGCCCTTCATGCCGCCGCCGCCCGAGGTCGCGGCCTTGGACGTGTCGGCTTGCGCCGCCTTCACCTTTTCGCCGCGCAGCCATTCCAGCCGCTCCCACATATGCGGCGCCATGCCGATGGCTTCCTCGGGCGCGAGGCTCGCCTGAATTTTGTCGATGGCGGCGAGCATCTCGGCTTGCAGCGCGTCGATCTCCGTCATCGTGGCGCGGTAGCCGTCTTCGCTCAGCGGCTGGGCGGCGGCGGGCGCGGCCGGCGCGAGCAGGGCAAGCGCGATGAGGCCGGGAAGCGTGCGGGTGCGTTTTGTCATGGCGGAAATATGAACCATCGGCGCGCGCGCGTCTTCCGCCTCGTGCGGCCTTCAGGCGGCGATGCCGAGGCCCGGGATCATCGACAGGTCCGGCAGGCCGAAGCCGAGGTCGAACATGCAGGCGTCGTCGATGGCTTCGGGCGGATAGTCGATGCCGTAGCGGGTCAGTTCCGGCGGCAGTTTCTCGCGGCTGATCAGCGAGATGATGCGCGGCGGTTCGCCTGCCGGCGGCAGCAGCGGCAGGAACAGCATTTCCATCCGCGCCGGCACGCCGCCATCATGCACCAGCCGGAAATGCGAAACGAGGCCCACATAGGAGCGGGCGACGACGTTGAATGCGAGCGTCACCAGCGAGCGCATTTCGGGCGTCGCGAAGTCGACGAGGTTCGTCCCCCTGGGCTCGAAGCCCAGACGCCTCACCGCCAGCGTGCCGGCGAGCCGGTAGCGCACGGTGGCGAGATCGGGCAGATCGTAGATGACGATTTCGGGAAGCAGTTCTTTCATCGAAGCGGGGTCGATGGCGTCGGCGCGCGGCACGGCGCCGTTCACGCGCAAGCCCTGCCAGTGGCGCAGAAGCGTCCGGCTGTTCTCGAATTCGAAAGCAACGGATTCGGGATCGGTGCAGGCGATGATCGGCTTCAGCAGCATGGCGTCGGGCTCACTCGG
>DASVNC010000353.1:0-11946 GCA_036384055.1 Parvibaculum sp. | reverse complement strand
CGCATGAAAGGCGTCGCAACCGAGCGCGAGGCCCTGCGCCAGCGTTACCGCGAGCAGATGGCGATCGAGAAAAATCGTCTTCGCCAGACGCCCAAGGGCTTCATGAAGGAAGTGGTGGAGAAGTTCGCGCGCGGCCGTATGCTCGAGAACGAGGCGATCAAGGAGAAGCTGCGCCAGGCGGGTTTCCGCGGCCAGGGGCCGATCTACACCTTCATCTTCTTTCGCTTCGTCATGCCGCCGGTTCTTTTCCTCGTGACGATCGTCTATCTCTATTTCATCAACAGCTTCGGCCTCTCCACGATGGCGCGCTTTGCCGCGGCGTCCGGCGGCGCCTTCTTCGGCTTCTACCTGCCGAACCTTTTCGTCCAGAACGTCATCGCCCGGCGTCAGGAATCGATCAAGAAAGCCTTCCCCGACGCGCTCGATCTTCTGCTGATCTGCGTTGAAAGCGGCATGTCGGTCGAAGCGGCCTTCGCCAAGGTGGCGGCCGAAATCGGCGGCCAGTCGGTCGAGCTTGCCGAAGAGTTGAGCGTGACGACGGCCGAACTTTCCTATCTGCAGGAGCGCCGCAAGGCTTACGAAAACCTGGCGATCCGCACCGGTCTTCCGGGCGTCAAGGCGGTGGTCACCAGTCTCGTCCAGGCTGAGCGCTACGGCACGCCGCTCGGCCAGGCGCTGCGCGTCATGGCGCAGGAAAATCGCGACATGCGCATGGCTGAAGCCGAAAAGAAGGCCGCCGGTCTGCCGCCGAAGTTGACGGTGCCGATGATCGCCTTCTTTCTGCCCGTGCTTTTCTGCGTCATTCTCGGGCCCGCCGCGATCAAGATCATGCATCTCTGACCGCGTCGCGCGGCGAGACGGAAAAAGGCGCTCAATCGTGAGCGCCTTTTGTCTGCCCTGAATGGTCCGTCTGGTTACGGCGTCAGCTGTTCATTCTGGCCGCTGCTGCCCGACTGGCCGTCCAGCGTTTCCAGCTGCTTCCACGGAGCCGGCTGCGTCAGCATTTCCTTCAGATAGGCAATGTTGTTGTCGGCGACTGTCTGGGGCAGATCGGCGCGGGCGAGCTTTGCGGCTTCGTCGAAATTGCCCTTGAGGCCAAGCACCATAGCGAGGTTCTGGCGTGCGCTGGCGCCCGCGCGCGGGTTGGCGACGGCCTCGCGCAGCGTCCGCTCCGCATCGTCGAGCTTGCCCTGAAGCGCGAAGGAAAGGCCGAGATTGGTAAGCACCGAGGGGTTGCCCGGCGAAAGCTTGAGGGCGGCGGTGTAGCGGTCCTGCGCCTCGGCATAGTGGCCGAGCTGATCGAGGGCGACGCCGAGCGCCGACAACACGGTCCAGTCGTCGGGCTTCATGCCGGCGGCGCGCGCAAGGGTGATTTCCGCCTGGTCGGGATGGCCGCCGGCAGCCAGCGCCTTGCCGTATTCGGCAAGCACGTCGGCGTCATTCGGCTTCAGCGTCTGCGTCCGCTGCATCACGGTGAGCGCCTGGGCGACAGAGCCGATCTGGCGAAGGGCCTTGGAGTAATTGACGCCCGTATCGACGTCGTCCGGCTTGCGGTCGTAGAGCTGGCCCCAATAGGCGGCGGCGGCGACGAAATCCTGCGTCTTGTCCGATGAGATCGCCGCCTCGCGGATCGTCGCATCGGTGACGTCTTTCGAAGCGTCGCCGGGTGCGGATGCCGGCGCGGGCTCAGCCGCCGCGGTTTTGGCGGGCGCCGTGCCGGTGCTGGCGCAGCCGGTCAGGGCGAGGACGGATGTCAGCGTCGCCGCGGCAATGAAACGCGCGGTGCGCAAACGGGTCGTGGTCGTGTGT
This sequence comes from Parvibaculum sp., assembly GCA_036384055.1. Classification (GTDB taxonomy): domain Bacteria; phylum Pseudomonadota; class Alphaproteobacteria; order Parvibaculales; family Parvibaculaceae; genus Parvibaculum. The sequence goes on along the minus strand of DASVNC010000353.1, from coordinate 10,137 downwards.
GCGTCTGTCATGGGCTTGTGCGTCCCGGGCAATGCGGGCGGATCATGGGAGCAATCTTCGGCGAACAGGGTCAAGAAACGATTAATTTGAACCCCTGTTAATCCGCCGCAGGGCTAGAATGCGTGCATGAACCTGACAAAGTGGCGAGCCGTCTGGGCGGACTTCCAGGCACGACTGGCGGCCTGGGCCGCGCACCCGCTGGCCCGCTGGGTCATGGGCGGAGCGGCCGCCGGTCTCCTCGCGGGATTGCTGCTGCTGCTGTACTGGCGGGCCCCGGTCGGCCTCGATGAGGAATCGGAGAAGATCACCTTCTTCCAGATCGGCACCGGCGCGTCGGACGGGCCCTATTTTGCGGTCGGCGGCAAGCTCGCGGCCATCGTCAGCCGCCCGCCCGATGCCGGGCGCTGCGAACCGGGCGGCCCCTGCGGGGTCGAGGGCCTGCTGGCGGTGGTCAAATCCTCTGCCGGTTCCGTCGCCAATGTCCGCGCCGTCAGCGCGAAGCATTTTGAATCCGCGCTCGTCCAGTCGACGACGCTCGATCAGGCCTTCCACGGCACCGGCGCCTTCCGGGGCGAAAAGCCCTTCACCAATCTCCGCGCCATTGCCAGCATCTATCACGAGGCGGTGCATCTGATCGCCAGCCGCGGCGCCAACATCCACAGCGTCGCCGATCTCGCGGCGCATCGCATTTCAATCGGCGCCAAGGGCTCGGGCACGGCCGAGGTCGCCCTCGACATCCTGCGCGCCTACGGGCTCAACCCCGCGAAGCTCGACATCATACGAGAGGATCCGGCGCGTTCGCAGGAAATGCTGCTGACGAACCAGATCGACGCTTTCTTTCTTGTCGCCAGCGCGCCGTCGGACGTGGTCGAAAGTCTTGCTGCCCGCGGGAATATCGACGTCGTGCCGATCGCGGGCGAGCAGGCGGCGAAGCTGATCACCTCGCACAGCCAGTTCCGCGCGTTGCATATTCCGGATGGCACCTACCGCCTTATTCCGGCCACCGACACCTTGGCGCTGAGCGCCGTCTGGATCTGCAATGCCTCGGCGGATTCCAGTCTCGTCTATGAGATGACGCGCGCGCTTTTCGATCCGGGAAACCGCGACTTCCTGCCGATCAGTCAGGAAATGCCGCCGCTGCCGCCCAAGCATGACAAGGCGGCTGAGCAGGCGAGCCGCATTTTGCTGATGCAAAGTGCCGTTGAAAATCTGCCCATCCCGCTGCATGCGGGCGCCAGCCGTTTCTACACTGAAGAAGGCGTGCTGCCGCTGAAGCCCGGCTCCTAGAGCGGTTCCAGGAAAAGTGTGCAGCGGTTTTCCGTCAGGAACCGCGACAAACTAACGACTCTAGCCGCGCGCCGCCCACTCGGCCCGCGCGCTGTCTTCCCATGCGCGGAAGGAGGGCAGCGCCAGCATCAGCTTCATATAGGCCGCCGCCGTTCCGTCGTCGCCGAGTTTCGCGACATCGACCGCATAGGTGCGAAAGCGCGTGACGACGGGCGCATACATCGCATCGGCGACACTGAACCGTCCGAACAGAAACCCTTCGTCCTGCGGCGCGGTCTTGCCGAAGCGCGTCCGCGCATCCCGCCAGAGATCGACGATGCGCCGCGCGCAGGCCAGCGCCTCCTCGCTGTGTCCTTCGCCCGGATAGCTGTGCAGGACATCCATCCCCATGTCGCGGCGGAGCGCGGTGAAACCCGAATGCATCTCGGCTGAAATGCTGCGCGCAACGGCGCGCGCCACCGGATCGGCGGGCCAGAGCGTCTTTTCGGGAAAGAGATCGGCGATCGTTTCGGAAATCGCCAGCGAGTCCCAGACAAGATCGCGGCCCCATTTCAGCACCGGCACATGGCCGGACGGCGAGTGCTTCAGCGCCTGCGCCGGGGTATCGTCCTGCCGCAGCCTGATCGATGTTTCGCGGAAGGGAATGCCCGCCTGCGTCATCAAAAGCCAGGGCCTGAGGCTCCAGCTCGACCAGGTCTTGTCGCCGATGACGAGTTCGAAATCGTGCGCGGGCATCGGGGTTCTCCGTCTTTCAGCGCCCGTTGCGGGGCATCTTTCCCCTCTATAAGGTCTTCGCCGCGTCGATGCGACGCCAATATTGGTGCCCCATGCTCGATATTTTCATAACGAAAACGGACGCCGCCGCGACGCCGGTCTGGCTTGTCCGCGCCGCCGATCTCAAGGCCTGGTGCAATGCCCATGCGGGCGCGGGCGCCGCCTGGGTCGAAACCTCGGGCTTCAAGGCGGAGGCGGGCAAGGTTCTCCTGCTGCCGGACGGGTCGGGCGGGCTTTCAGGCGCCTTGCTCGGCCTTGGCGACGGCTCCGATCCCTTTGCCACCGGCGCGCTTCCCGCAGCCCTTCCCGTCCGCACCTATCGGCTCGCCGGCGACCTGCACGGGCTTGCCGACAAGGCGGCCTACGGCTTTGCGCTCGGTACCTACAGTTTCACCCGCTATTCCGGCAAGCCGCGCGAATATCCGCGCCTCGTTCTGCCCGAGGGCGTCGATGGCGAGGAAGTGAGCCGCATCGCCCGCGCCGTCTTCCTCGCCCGCGATCTCATCAACACCCCGGCCAGCGACATGGGCCCGGCCGATCTCGCCGACGCCGTGCTCGAGGTCGCGCGCAGCTACGACGCGAAGGCGAGCGTCATCGTCGGCGACGACCTGCTGGCGAAAAACTATCCGATGATCCATGCGGTCGGCCGCGCCTCCGCCGTCGCGCCGCGCCTGATCGATTTCACCTGGGGCCGCGCCGACGCGCCGAAAGTGACGCTGGTCGGCAAGGGCGTCTGCTTCGACACCGGCGGCCTCGATCTGAAGCCGTCAAGCGCCATGCTCTTGATGAAGAAGGACATGGGCGGCGCGGCGAATGTGCTGGCGCTCGCGGCACTCGTCATGGGCGCCGGGCTCGATGTGCGCTTGCGCGTGCTGATCCCAGCGGTCGAGAACAGCGTGTCGGGCAACGCCTTCCGCCCGAGCGACGTGTTGAAGAGCCGCAAGGGCCTCACCATCGAGATCGGCAACACCGACGCAGAGGGCCGCCTCGTCCTCGCCGATGCGCTGGCCGAAGCCGACAGCGAAGCACCCGCGCTCATCATCGACATGGCGACGTTGACGGGTGCGGCCCGCACCGCGCTCGGCCCCGAATTGCCGCCTTTCTATACCGACGATGAAGGCCTCGCCGCCGCCATCGCCGATGCCGCCGTCGCCGCCGCCGATCCGGTCTGGCGCCTGCCGCTCTGGCGGCCCTACGACGCCTGGCTCGAAAGCAAGGTCGCCGACGTCAATCACGTCTCCGACGGGCCTTTCGCGGGTTCGATCACGGCGGCGCTTTTCCTGCGCCGTTTCGTCGAAAAGGCCGGCGCCTGGGCCCATTTCGACATTTACGGCTGGTCCGCCAAGCCCCGGCCAGGCCGTCCGGTGGGCGGCGAGGCCCAGGCCATTCGCGCCCTTTACCTCGTCCTGAAGCGGCGCTTCGGTTGACCCACACAATCGACACGCTAGACTGATCCGGTCCCGAAACGGATAAGAACGGGGCGCAGGGGGGCGGCGATGACCGTGGAGCTGAAGCCTGTGCAGGCGCTGGCGCTCTGGCAGAACGTCGTGCTGGAGACCGTCCGCCGCGAGGGGCCGGACCTTTCTTCGCGCCAGCTCGCGATTTTGCTGACCGTCTATCTGACGCCGCCGCCGCATACCGTGCGCGGTCTGGCGCTCTCGCTGAAAGTGTCCAAGCCCGCCATCACGCGCGCGCTCGACACGCTGGGTCAGCTCGACCTCCTGAAGCGCAAGCGCGACGAGGCCGACCGCCGCAACGTGCTGGTGCAGCGGACGGTGAAGGGCTCGATCTTCCTCCGCGATTTTGCCGATCTGGTCAGCGATGCCGCCGGGAGGCTTGACGCATGACGCGCGCCTCCGGCCCCGACCGCCGGATCAATCCCTATCGCGACGATCTCGCCGCCGCCTATCTGCGCGGCGAGGTGAAGGCGGTCCGCTTTGCCGAAGGCGAGGACCGGCAGGTGAAGGTGCCCACCGCGTCCCTGCTGCACCGGCCCGACGCCGACGCGCCGATGGACACGCAGCTTCTTTTCGGCGAGAGCTTCCGCGTCTACGAGGAAAAGGCCGGCTGGGCCTGGGGCCAGTCGGCGCATGACGATTATGTCGGCTATGTCGATGCCAAGGCGCTGGCGCCGCGGCCCTATCGCCCGACGCATGTGGTCGCCGCGCTCCGCACCTTCGTCTATCCGCGCCCCGATCTGAAAAGCCGTCCGGTAACGCCGCTGGCGATGAACGCCAAGGTCCGCGTGGTCGCGGCGCGCGGCGACTTCAGCGAAATCGAACGCGGCGGCTGGATATTCTCAAGCCACCTCGCGCCGTCCGGCGCTTATGTGCGCGACTATGTGGCGGTCGCCGAGGAACATCTGGGCGTGCCCTATCTCTGGGGCGGACGCGACAGCACCGGCCTCGATTGCTCCGGCCTCGTGCAGGCCTCGCTCGAGCGCGCCGGCATTTCCTCGCTGCGCGACACCGACATGCAGGAAGCGACCTTGGGCGAGCGCCTGCCCGAGCCGCTCGACTTCTCGACGCTGAAGCGCGGCGATTTCGTCTTCTGGAAGGGTCACGTCGGCATCATGACCGACGCCGAACGCTTCATCCACGCCAACGGCTTTCACATGCGCGTCGAGGTGGAACGGCTCGACATCGCCATGTCGCGCATCTCGCGCACGGCGGGTCACGTCACTTCGATCAAGCGCCTTCCGCGCCGGTAGCGCCTTCCACGCAATGGTCATTGCGCCGGGCCGGTCTGGCCGGACGCCCGTCATCGTCCCATGCTGGTCTCATCGGGACATTCACGAGGACGCGACCATGACAAATCCCCCGCCAGGCTACGAGCCGCATTCCCGCAAAAGCCCGGTGACGGCGCCCTGGGAGCCGCTTTACGCGCGCCACGGCGACGACGCTATCGACATAGGCTTCCGCCTCGCCGAACCGCACTGCAATTCGCGCGGGCTCTTGCACGGCGGCGTTATCGCCGCGCTCGCCGATAACGCGATGGGCCTGTGCTACGGCATTGCCTATGAGAAGGCGTTTGGCGTACGCGCCGCGGCGGTGACGGTGAGCCTCAACGTCGACTATGTCGCTTCCGCCTCGATCGGCCAGTGGATCGAGGTGAAGCCGCATGTCGTCAAGGCGGGGCGCTCGATGGGCTTCATCGGGGCGCTGGTCACGGCCGACGGCGTCACGATTGCGCGGGCGAGCGCCACCTTTCGAGCGCCGGAGGCGGCAAAGCGCCCCTGACTCAGCCGTTGACGACGCCGGTGGGCGAGGCGCGGAGATCGAAGGCGGCTGCGAGAAGCGCCTTGGTGTAGTCGCTTTTCGGCGTGTCGAAGACCTCGTCCGCCGTGCCGGCTTCGACCACCTTGCCCGAACGCATCACGATAATGTCGTCGGCCAGCGCCCGCACAACACGGAGGTCGTGGCTGATGAAGAGATAGGCGAGGTTGTGCCGTTGCTGCAGGTCGCGCAGGAGGTCGACGATCTGCGCCTGCACCGACATGTCGAGCGCCGACGTCGGCTCGTCCAGCATCACGAAGCGGGGGCCGAGCGCCAGGGCGCGCGCAATGGCGATGCGCTGGCGCTGGCCGCCTGAAAACTCATGCGGGTAACGGTCTTGCGCCGCAGGGTCGAGCCCGACTTCGGCCAGCGCCTGCGAAACGCGCTGGCGGCGCTCGGCCGGCGTCAGCGCGATCTTCTGCACGATGAGGCCTTCCTCGACGATCTGAGCGACCGACATGCGGGGAGAGAGCGAACCGTAGGGGTCTTGAAAGACGATCTGCATGTGGCGGCGGAGCGGCCTCAACTCCTTTGACTTGAGCCCCTGGATCGGCTGGCCCTCGAAGCGGATCGGTCCCTCGCTCGCGGTCAGCCGCAGCAGGGCGAGGCCGAGCGTCGTCTTGCCGGAGCCGGATTCGCCGACGACGCCGAGCGTGCGGCCCTGCCGCACCGTCACCGACACGCCATCGACCGCCTTCACATGGCCCGTCACTTTGCGGAAGAGGCCGGTCTTGACCGGGAACCAGACCTTGAGGTCGTCGGCTTCCATGACGATGGGCGCGTCCTTGCTGCGCCCGAGCGCGCGGCCTTTCGGCTCCGAGGCGATCAGATGTTTCGTATAGGCATGTTTCGGCGCGGTGAAGACTTCTTCGGTCGGCCCCTGCTCGACGATCTTGCCGCCCGTCATCACCGATACGCGGTCGGCCATTTTGCGGACGATGCCGAGATCATGCGTGATGAGAAGGAGCGCCATCCCCATCTCGCGCTTCAATTCCTTCAGCAGCTCGAGGATCTGCGCCTGCACGGTGACGTCGAGCGCGGTCGTCGGCTCGTCGGCGATGAGAAGCGCCGGCTCGTTCGCCAGCGCCATTGCGATCATCACGCGCTGGCGCTGCCCCCCGGACAATTCATGCGGATAGGCGCCGAGCCGCTCCTCGGCATTGGCGATGCCGACCTTCGTCAGCAGTTCGAGAACGCGGGCCCGCACCGCCGCGCCGCGCAGCCCCTTGTGCAGGGTCAGCATTTCGCCGACCTGCCGCTCGATCGTGTGCAGCGGGTTGAGCGAGGTCATCGGCTCCTGAAAGACCATGCTGATCTTGTCGCCGCGGATCGAACGCATGACGCGCTCGCTGGCGCCGACGAGATTTTGTCCCTCGAACAGAACTTCGCCCGACGGGTGGAACGCCTGCGGATAGGGCAGGAGTTGCATGATCGAAAGCGCCGAGACCGATTTCCCCGATCCGCTTTCGCCGACCAGCGCCACCGTCTCGCCGGGCTTGATGTCGAAAGAGATGCGGTCGACAGCCAGCGTCTCATGCCCGTCCGAGCGGAACCCGACGGATAGGTCTTTAACCTCGACGAGCGGCGCGGTCATTGCAGCACCTTGCGCGGATCGAAGGCGTCGCGCACCGCTTCGCCGATGAAGATGAGCAGGCTCAGCATGATGGCGATGGAGAAAAAGCCGGTAAGGCCGAGCCAGGGCGCCTGCAGATTGGCCTTGCCCTGCGCCAGCAACTCGCCGAGCGAAGCCGAGCCCGGCGGCAGGCCGAAGCCCAGAAAGTCGAGCGAGGTCAGCGTCGTGATCGAGCCGTTGAGAATGAACGGCATGAAGGTGACGGTCGCCACCATAGCGTTCGGCAACAGATGCTTGAAAATGATCGTTCCGCTGCCGAGGCCGAGCGCGCGCGCGGCCTTCACATATTCGAAGTTGCGCCCGCGCAGGAACTCGGCCCGGACGACGCCGACAAGCGACACCCATGAGAACAGCAGCATGATGCCGAGCAATATCCAGAAATTGGGCTCGAAGACGGAAGCCAGAATGATCAGCAGGTAGAGCGTCGGCACGCTGTTCCAGATTTCGATGAAGCGCTGGAACAGGAGATCTGTCCAGCCGCCGAAATAGCCCTGCACCGCGCCCGCCGCCACGCCGATGACGGAGGAGGCGGCGGCGAGAATGACGCCGAAGAGAACCGAAATGCGAAAGCCGTAGATGAGCCGCGCGGTGACGTCGCGGCCCTGATCGTCGGTGCCAAGCCAGTTCTCGGCCGAGGGCGGCGCGGGCGCGGGCACCGGCAGGTTGAGATTGATGGTGCGGTAGTCGTAATGAATGATCGGCCAGACGATATGGCCGCCCGCATCCGAAATGAGCTTCTGCACGTAGGGGTCGCGGTAATCCGCTTCCGTCTGGAACTCGCCGCCGAATTCGGTTTCCGGATAGGCCGCAAAGACCGGGAAATAGCTCCCGCCCTTGAAGTTGATATAAAGCGGCTTGTCGTTGGCGATGAATTCGGCAAAGAGCGACAGCGTGAAGAGCACGAGGAAAATCCACAGGCTCCAATAGCCGCGCCGGTTCGCCTTGAAGTTCCGCCAGCGCCGCTTGTTGATCGGGCTCAGCGTGAATGTCTGTCCGGCGAGAAGATTGAACGGGAGTTGCATGCGTCAGACTTCCCGCGTCTCGAAGTCGATCCGGGATCGATCCACATATAGGTGAGGTCCGAGACCAGCGTCATCACGAGGCCGATCAGGCCGAAGATATAGAGCGTCGCGAAAACGACCGGATAGTCGCGGTTGACGACGGACTCGTAGGATAGAAGCCCCAGCCCGTCGAGCGAGAAGATCGTCTCGATAAGTAGCGCGCCCGAAAAGAACGCGCCGACAAAGGCGCCGGGAAAGCCGGAGATGACGAGCAGCATGGCGTTGCGGAAGACGTGCCCGTAAAGCACCTGTCCCTCGGACAGGCCCTTGGCGCGGGCCGTGATGACGTATTGCTTGCGGATTTCATCGAGAAACGAATTCTTGGTCAGCAGCGTCGTCGTTGCGAAGGAGCCGATGACGAGCGCCGTGATCGGCAGAACGATATGCCAGAGATAGTCGAGAACGCGCATCGGCCATGAAAGGTCGGACCAGTTGTCCGACGTCAGCCCGCGCAGCGGAAAAATGTCGAAGAAGGTGCCGCCCGCAAACATCACGATCAAAAAGACCGCGAAAAGAAAACTCGGCACGGCATAGCCGACGATGATGATGGCGCTGGTCCACAGATCGAAGCGCGAGCCGTCGCGCACCGCCTTGGCGATGCCGAGTGGGATCGAGATGAAATAGGTGAGCAGCGTCGTCCACAGGCCGATGGTGATCGAAACCGGCATCTTCTCGCGGATCAATTGCAGCACGCTGACATCGCGAAAGTAGCTCGTGCCGAAGTCGAAGCGCGAATAATCCCAGATCATCTTGCCGAAGCGTTGATACCAGGGCTTGTCGAAGCCGAACTGCACTTCAAGCTGCTTGATGAATTCGGGGTCGAGCCCGCGCGCGCCCCGGTACTTGCTGTTCAGCGCCGCATCCGCCGCGCCGCCGACATTCTGCTGCGCGAAATCGCCCGCGCCCGAGCCGCCGATGCGCGCCGTCGCCGAAACCTCGGTGCCCGAAAGCTGCGCGACGATGCGCTCGATAGGCCCGCCCGGCGCGAACTGGATGACGACGAAGGCGACGAACATGATGCCGAGAATGGTCGGGATCATCAGCAGGATGCGCCGGGTGATATAGGCCGCCATCGTTTATCCCTTGATCCCGAGCTTCGCCGCCCGCGCCGCATCCACCCACCATGTATGCTCGACGCCACGGTCGTAAAGCGGCGGCGTCGCCGGCCGGCCGTAAATATCCCAATAGGCCAGCGCATAGCTCGCCTTGTACCACTGAGGCACCCAGTATTTCCCGGCCCGCAGCACCCGGTCGAGCGCGCGCGCAAGCACGATCTGCTCGGGCCGCGTTTCGGCCGCGATGGTCTTTTCGATCAGCGCGTCGATGACAGGATCGGAAATGCCGGACAGGTTGCGGCTGCCGGACACTTTGGCGAAATCCGAATTCCAGTAGCCGCGCAATTCGATCCCCGGCGTCAGTCCCATCTGATATCGCTGCACGGTGACATCGAAATCGAAGGACTTGAGACGGTCCTGATACTGCGCCGAATCGACCACGCGCGAGTGCGCCGCGATGCCGAGCAGCTTCAGATTTTTGATGAAGGGCCCTTCGATCCGCTCGAACAACGGGTCGTCGCCGAGGAATTCGATGGTCAGCGCCTCGCCCTTGGCGTTTTGGCGCACGCCGCCCACGATCCGCCAACCCGCCTGGTCGAGCAGCTCGGCGGCATGGCGCAACAGCTTCCGGTCCTGGCCCGAACCGTCGCCGACGGGCGGCGTGAACACCGGCCCGAAGATTTCGGGCGCGAGCGTCGCGCGGTAGGGCTCGAGAACCGTCAGTTCGGCAGCGTCAGGCACGCCCGTCGCCCGCATCGGCGAATTCTCGAAGAAGCTCGCCGTGCGCTTGTAGAGTCCATAGAAGAAATTCTTGTTCGCCCATTCGAAATCGAAGGCGAGGGTCAGCGCCTCGCGCACGCGCGCGTCCTGGAACTTGTCGCGCCGCATGTTGAGAAACCAGCCCTGCGCGCCCGACGGCGTATGGTCCGGCAGCGTCTCCAGTTTGACGCGCCCGTCCTTCACCGCCGGAAAATCATACTGCGTCGCCCAGACCTTCGAGGTGAATTCCTCGCGGAAATAATAATGCCCCGCCGTGAAGGCTTCGAAGCCCG
>DASVNC010000352.1:0-1770 GCA_036384055.1 Parvibaculum sp. | reverse complement strand
CCCGGCAGTTTCGCCGGACAGTCGATTTCAAGCTTCACGCCTTCCTCGACCGCGCCCTGGCGATGGCTCGCGACGGCGATCTCGATCAACTGGCCGAGATTGCAGATTTCGTCGGTCAGGCTGATCTGGTCCGTCTCCGCTTCGGCGATGCCCAGCAGATCTTCGATCATGTCGAGCAGCAGCGTGCCGCTGGTATGGATGTCGCGCGCATATTCGCGGTAGCGCGATGTGCCGATGGGACCGAACTGCTCGTCCTTCATCAATTCGGAAAAGCCGATGATGTGGGTCAGCGGTGTTCTGAGGTCGTGATTGACGTTGGAGAAAAAGCTCTGGCTGCGGATGCGGGTCTCGCGGCTTTGCGCTTCCGCCGCCTGCATGGTGCGTTCGAGCTTGCGCCGCACGGTGACGTCGTTGAGTGCGGCAACGCGGGCGGGCACGCCGCCCCAGCGCGTATCGACGATGCGCATCTCGGCGGAACGCTGATCGCCGTCCGGCCGGGTCACGGTGATCTCGTGTTCGCCGGGTTCCGTGGTGAGGCCGAAGGGCTGTCCGATGAATTCGCTCATCTTGCGGCCGAGCAGTTCCTCTGCCGCGCTGTTGGCGAAGCGAACGATGCCTTGCGCATCGAGAATGACCAGCGCCTCCGAGGATTCCTGAACCAGCGTCACCTGCGGCGTCGCCAGTGGCCTGATCTGTTCGTTGGGCCTGACGTCGCGCGACTGGCGGCGATATGTGGCGCGGCGAATGGCGAGCGCGAGCTGTGCGGGCGCGCGCGCATCGACGCTCAGGCAATCCTCGGCGCCGGCCTGCATCGCGGTCATCTGCAAGGCGGCGTCGTCGCGGCCGACGGCGATCACCGGCGCGTCGGGCCCGAGCGCAATGGCGCGGCGAAGAAAAGCGATGTCTGTTCCGCTGCCCGCTCCCATATCGACGACCAGAGCGTCGAGCCCTGGCGCGAGAAGTTTTTCGAGACCGTCGGCGGGGCGCGAGAATGTGAAGGCGATGCGGCCGACCGCGTCCGACGCCGCAAGATCGGCGAGGCTTTCAAGCAGCGCCGGATTGTCGCTGACGACATGCGCGGCGAGCGGCCTCAGGAGTTCATCTGCGGTTTCGGCGCGGCCGAAAGCTTCATCTGCCGCGCGCGTCGCGAGGGGACGGCTCAACATCTCTATGCCCTTTTGCCCATGCCCCAGATTTAACGGATCGTCATCTCGGGCCGCCTCGAACCTTCCGTCACGGCCAGCCGGGCCGGTCGAAGGTTGTCGCTCGGACGACGATTCGATGTCCGATCGAAATCTGCGTTTTAAGGTTGACGCACAACCGCCTCATGGAGGGCTACGATCTGCGGGTTTGGTAAATACTTCGTAAAGGAATCGGCTATCTTGTGGATAAAGTGTGAGCCGCACACAAGGTGAGTGATGCTGGCCTATCTGCAAAAAATCTAAGAGATTCAATGTGATGGTGGTGTCCTCTCACCCGGCGGAACTTGGTGAACAAGACTTTTAAGCTTTACTAGCTATTTACTCGTAAAACGGCGCGTTTCCGGGCGCTTTTGAGGCCCCGAAGTTCATCCTTAAATTTTTCTGCAATGATTCGGATGGGGCGCCTGGCGGCCCGGTCGCTGCCCCGGTCGCTGCCTTGTGAGGCCGGGACCGATGGGTTAGGTATGCGCCCGCGCCGCATCGGACGGCAAAAGAACGCGTTGAAGGTCATGGCCAAGCAGGAAAAGACATTTCGCCCCAAGGCCCGCGTGCCGAAGGGTCTGCGCGA
>DASVNC010000351.1:0-3985 GCA_036384055.1 Parvibaculum sp. | reverse complement strand
GGTCGCCGTCAATGCCGCGCATCTCACCTCGGTCATGCTGACGCCTTTCTCGGGCGCCGATGCGCTGACCGCGATCCTCGAAGACAAGCGCAAGAACGCCTGCCTGATCGGGCCGGGCGCGGGCGTCGGGCAGCAGACGCGCGAGAATGTGCTGGCGGCGCTTCTCTCCGGCGCGGCGATGGTGCTCGACGCCGACGCGCTGACCTCCTTCGCCGAAATTCCGCGCGACCTCTTTGTCGCCATCAAGGGCTACTTCGCCGGCCCCGCCGTGCTGACGCCGCATGAGGGCGAATTCAAACGCCTGTTCCCGGCGCTGTCCGGCAGCAAGCTCCAGCGCGCCCGCGCCGCCGCCGCCGAGGCCGGCGCCATTCTGGTCCTGAAAGGGCCCGATACGGTCATCGCCACGCCCGAGGGCAGGGCCATCGTCAATAGCAATGCCGGGCCGGAACTTGCCACCGCCGGAAGCGGGGATGTTCTGGCCGGCATCATATCGGGGCTGCTGGCGCAGGGTGTCCCCGCCTTCGAGGCCGCCGCCGCGGGCGTCTGGCTTCACGGCGAAGCGGGGCGAAGTTTCGGCCCCGGCCTCATCGCCGAGGACCTGCCGGAGATGCTGCCGGGCGTGCTGCGCGACCTCCTTCCGCAGCTCGCCTGACGCATTCGCGCCGGCCTTCGCCTTGGCGCACCGAAGCCTTTGTCATCTTCGCTGGTATTCGCCGGAACGCCTTGATATAGAGAGCGCCAATTTCGAGAACGGTTCTGCGTGTTTGGCAGGACAGCGGGCCTTGCGGGCGTGGCGGAATTGGTAGACGCGCTGGATTTAGGTTCCAGTGCCGCAAGGCGTGGGGGTTCGAGTCCCTCCGCCCGCACCAGGCCGGAAAACGCCGCAAATACAATGGATTGGAAGATGCAAGTCACGGTTACGAGCGCGGACGGTTTGAAGCGCGAACTCAAGGTTCAGGTGCCAGCCGGCGATCTTCAGGCGCGTGTTGGCGCCAAGCTCGACGAGATGAAGAACACCATCCGCCTCAAGGGCTTCCGCCCCGGCAAGGTGCCGGTCGCCCATCTCCGCAAGACCTTCGGCAAGCAGGTCATGTCCGAGGTCATCCAGGAAGCCGTCGGCACGTCGAGCCAGAAAGCTCTGGAAGAACAGACGCTGCGCCCCGCGCTCCAGCCCGAAATCGACCTCGAAGGCGAGATCGAACAGGTCATGGAAGGCAAAGCCGACCTCACCTACAACATGAAGTTCGAGATTATCCCGTCCTTCCAAATCGCTGATTTTTCGAAGGTTTCCGCCGAGCGCCCGGTCGCTGAAGTGACTGAGGCCGATGTCGATGAGGCGATGAACCGCCTCGCTGAAAACCAGAAGAACTATGCCCCCAAGGCCGACGGCGCCGCCGCCGACGAGGGCGATCTTCTGACCATCGATTTCCTCGGCAAGATCGACGACGTCGCCTTCGACGGCGGCGCGGCCGAGGACGCGAAGCTCGAAATCGGCTCGGGCCGTTTCATCCCCGGCTTCGAAGAACAGCTGAAAGGCGCGAAGGTCGGCGACGACGTTCAGGTGAAAGTGACCTTCCCGGCCGACTACGGTGCGGAAAATCTCGCCGGCAAGGACGCCGTCTTCGACGTCAAGGTCAAGGCGATCGAAGCCCCGGCGCCGGTCACGGTCGACGATGAATTCGCCAAACGCTTCGGCTTCGACGAACTGGCGAAGCTCCGCGAGGCGCTGACCACGCAGATCAAGAACGACTACGAGCGTATGTCACGGATGCATCTGAAGCGCGCGCTTCTCGATGCGCTGGACGAGACACACACCTTCGAACTGCCGCCCTCGATGGTCGAGCAGGAGTTCAACCAGATCTGGTCGCAGTTCGAACACGAGCTGCAGCATCAGGGCAAGACGGCGGCCGACCTCGACGAGCCGGAAGAGAAAATCCGCGGCGAGTACCGCAAGATCGCCGAGCGCCGCGTCCGCCTCGGCCTGGTGCTGGCCGAAGTCGGCGAGAAGAATTCCATCTCCGTCACCGATCAGGAACTGAACCAGGCGCTGATGGAACGCGCCCGCCAGTTCCCCGGTCAGGAGCGTCAGGTGTTCGACTTCTACCGCCAGAACCCGCAGGCCGCCGCCGAGCTGCGCGCGCCGATCTTCGAAGACAAGGTGGTCGACTACATCGCCGAGCTTGCCAAGGTGACGGACAAGACCGTGAGCCGCGACGAGCTCTTCGCCGATCCGGACGCCGACGAGCACGGCCACGATCATGATCATGACCACCACCATCACGACCATGACCATGACCATGACCATCACGACCATGATCACGGACACGATCATGATCACGGACACGATCATGACCACGATCACGATCATGACCACGGGTCGGAAAAGAAGCCGGCTGCGAAGAAGGCAGCGCCCAAGAAGGCCGCCGCCAAGAAAAAGGAAGACTGAGCCGGACGCGAAAGCGCCGCTCGCGACAAGGCCCGGAGCAACCCTCCGGGCCTTTCGTTTGCCGCCGCCCCGATGCTGTCGTGCCACCGCCACGCCGCCGCCGCGATCCCGGCCGCGTTTGCCGCCATGTCGCCGCATTAATTCTTCGTTAGCAAAAAACTTTGGCCCGAGCCCAAAAACTTCTTGCGCGGACTCAGCGATGCCCATATCTCTCGCGCCACAAGACGCACACGCACGTGCCGCTGGCCCATAGTTGGTTTATGCAACGACGGAAGCGTCCTTTTTGATCGCACCGGCTCTGCCGGGTCTTAAAGGGTGTTGACGATGTTCGCTTCGGAACCGGGCCGCCGTGCCCGCTCGCGCCTCTCCACGAAAACTCAGGTCCCGGCCAAGGTGCTCGATGCGCCGAAGTCGCCCGACATGGCCAAGCCCGCCGCCGCGCCGCGCCGCCGGGCAAAGCTCGCGCTCGTCGCCCGTCAGGCCGAACTGCCTGCCGAGCGCGGTGGCCTGCCGCCCAAGATCGCGCGCTACCTTGCCACCGCCGATGTGCCGTCGCCCTGCGTCGTGGTCGATGTCGACATCGTCGCGCACAATTACCAGGAGCTTGCCCGCTCGCTTCCCGACGCGCGCATCTTCTATGCCGTGAAGGCGAACCCGGCCGACAAGATCGTCGCGCGCCTGGCGCGTCTCGGCTCGTCCTTCGACACGGCCAGCATGGGCGAGATCGACCTCTGCCTGCGCCACCGGGTCACGCCGGACCGCATCTCCTTCGGCAACACGATCAAGAAAGAGCGCGACATCGCCTCGGCCTATGCCAAGGGCGTCCGCATGTTCGCCTTCGACAGCGAAGCGGAGCTTGAAAAGCTCGCGCGCGTCGCGCCGGGCTCGAAGGTCTATTGCCGCGTCCTGATGGAATGCGAAGGCGCCGAATGGCCGCTGTCGCGCAAGTTCGGTTGCGAGCCGGAAATGGCCGCCGACCTGCTCGTCCGCGCCCGCGATCTGGGCCTCGATGCCTATGGCGTGTCCTTCCATGTCGGCTCGCAGCAGACCGACCTCACCCAGTTCGACAAGGCGCTGGCGCAGACCGTTGCTCTCTTCGCCGAAGTCGCCAGGCGCGGCATCGACTTGCGCATGGTCAACATGGGCGGCGGTTTCCCGTCGCGCTACCGCACCGACGTGCCCTCGATCGCCGCCTATGGCGAAGCGATCCGCGAGGCGCTTGGCCGCCGTTTCGGCGACAGGCAGCCTGAAGTGATCGTTGAGCCCGGCCGCGGCATCGTCGGCGACGCCGGCGTCATCCAGGCGGAAGTCGTGCTCGTCTCGCAGAAGGGCGGCAGCGACGGACGACGATGGGTTTATCTCGACGTCGGCAAGTTCCACGGTCTTGCCGAGACGATGGACGAGGCGATCAAGTACCGCCTGATGACCTCGCGCGATGGTGGCGAAACGGCTCCCGTCGTTCTCGCCGGTCCGACCTGCGACAGCGCCGACATCCTCTACGAGAAGGCCGACTACCGCCTTCCCGGGGATTTGAAGGCC
>DASVNC010000350.1:0-1957 GCA_036384055.1 Parvibaculum sp. | reverse complement strand
TCGAGCCAGGGCATCAGCGCCCGCATGTCGTCGAGCTCGATGGTCGCGCCCGCCCAGATGCGAAGCCCGGCCGGCGCGTCGCGGTAGCCGCCGATGTCATAAGCGACACCTTCCTTCTCCAGCATGTCGGCGATCTTCTTGGCGAAAGCCGCCTGATCGTCATTGGAGAGAGCGACGATCTTCGGATCGACGACCTTGAGGCAAACCGACGTGTTCGACCGCGTGGCGACATCCTCGGCGAGGAAATCGACCCAGGGCGTGTTCTCGACCCATTCGGCGATGACGGCGGCATTGCCGTCGGCGCGCGCGATGAGCGACTTCAATCCGCCGATCGATTCCGACCAGTTCAGCGCATCGATGTAATCCTCGACGCAGAGCATGGACGGCGTGTTGATCGTCTCGCCCTTGAAGATGCCGTCGATGAGCTTGCCGCCCTTCGTCATCAGGAAAATCTTCGGCATCGGCCAGGCGGGTGTGTAGGTCTCAAGCCGTTCGACCGCGCGCGGGCTGAGAATGAGCATGCCATGCGCAGCCTCGCCGCCCAGCGCCTTCTGCCAGGAGA
Organism: Parvibaculum sp.; assembly: GCA_036384055.1. Taxonomy (GTDB): domain Bacteria; phylum Pseudomonadota; class Alphaproteobacteria; order Parvibaculales; family Parvibaculaceae; genus Parvibaculum. The sequence goes on along the minus strand of DASVNC010000350.1, from coordinate 1,395 downwards.
AGGTGGTGACATCGAGCTTGGCCCAGGGGAGGTCTTGCGCGAAAGCAGCCGACGTCGCGTCGCAGATCGTCAGGCCTTCGCGGTCCGCCGCGATCCAGTCGCCGTTCGGCGCGCGCACACCGGACGTCGTGCCGTTCCAGGTGAAGACCACGTCGTTCTTGAAATTGACTTCGGCGAGGTTCGGCAGCTTGCCGTAGCCCGCTTCGAGCTTGCGCACGTCCTTCAGCTTCAGCTGCTTCACGACATCGCTCACCCAGCCCGAGCCGAAGCTCTCCCAGGCGATCATGTCGACGCCGCGCGCGCCGAGGAGCGACCAGAGCGCCATTTCGACCGCGCCCGTGTCCGACGCCGGAACGATGCCGATCTTGTAGTCGGCGGGAACGCCGAGAACGGTCCGCGTCTTCTCGATCGCTTCGAGCAGACGTGCCTTGCCCGGCTTCGAGCGATGGCTTCGGCCGAGCTGCGCTTTTTCGAGATTTTTGAGGGACCAGCCCGGGCGCTTGGCGCAGGGACCGGAGGAGAAGCACGGATTAGCCGGACGTGCTGCCGGACGCTCATTGGCGGTCATTTTTTGACTACCCTTCCAGATAGATGCCTCCCGGTGGGGGGAGGTGGCCCGCCGCCGATATAGGCCCGGGCGCCAAACCTGTCAAATGACGATTTGGCGCGGGGGCCGGTCGGCCGCTCAAATGACCGAAATGTAAGGCTTTTGCCGCTTCGCGGGCCCGCGCCGCCCGCTAGACTGACGCGCCGAATCCAGTCTGAAAAGAGACGCGCCATGCCGAAAATCGAACGCCGCTTTTTCCGCGACGCCTGGGAGCTGACGAAACCTTATTGGTCGTCCGAGGAAAAATGGAGCGCCTGGGCGCTTTCCGTCGGCATCGTCGCGCTCAATCTCTTTCAGGTCTATCTGAGCGTCTGGCTGAACCAGTGGTACGGCACCTTCTACAACGCCTTGCAGGATTACGACCGTGCCCTCTTCTTCCGCGAACTCTGGCTCTTTAGCGGTTTCGTCGTCGTCTATCTGGCGTCCGCGCTTCTCAATCTCTACGTCTCTCAAATGCTGCAAATCCGCTGGCGACGCTGGATGACCGACGACTATTCGAAGCGTTGGCTCTCCAATAATACCTACTACCGCATGCAGCTCACCGGCGAGACGGACAACCCCGACCAGCGTATTTCCGAAGACCTCCGCCTCTTCACCGCGCAGGTGCTGAATCTTTCGGTCGGCCTCCTCAGCGCCGTCGTTACCTTCTGCTCGTTCTTCTTCGTCCTCTGGACCCTGTCCGGGCCCATCACCATTCCGTTGGGCTCCCTCGGTTCGATCACCATTCCGGGCTATGCCGCCGTCGGCGCGCTCCTTTATGCAGGCATCGGAACATGGGCGACGGTCAA
>DASVNC010000349.1:0-4309 GCA_036384055.1 Parvibaculum sp. | reverse complement strand
GACATGAATTTCCGTCACGGCAACTTCGGCGATGTCCGGATGCTGGCTCAGCGCGGCTTCGACTTCCTGCGGCGAGACGCGATAGCCCATCGCGTTCATCACATCGTCGGCGCGGCCCTGAAACCACATGTAACCGTCGGCGTCGAATGAGGCGAGGTCGCCGCCGATGAACCATTCGCCGCGATAGACGTCCTGCTCTTCGTCAGGGCGGCGCCAATAGCCGAGCATCAGGCCGGGATCGCTGCGATGGACGGCGAGCAATCCGGTCTCGCCGGGCGGCAAAGGCGCCGTGCCGCCATCGAGCGGCAGCGCGGCGACGCAACGGCCCGGCTGCGGCTTGCCGGGACTACCGATGCGGATTTCCGTGCCGGGTCCGGTCGAGATGTAGGTCGAGCATTCGCTCATGCCGAGTGCTTCGTAGAGATCCTTGCCGGTCGCGTCGCGCCAGTGGTCGAGCAGGGTCGCCGACAGCGCTTCGCCCGCCGTCAGACCGTGGCGCAGCGCGGAGAGATCGTGGGCGGCGAGATCGCAGTATTTCAATATCTGCCGATAAAGCGTCGGCACGGCGGCAAAGAGCGTCGCCCGTGTGCGCTCCAGAAGTTTCGGCCAGACCTGTACGTCCTTCTCGCCGTTATAGAGAACCGTCGTCGCGCCATTCGCCCAGGGATCGGTGAGGCCGACGCCGAGCGTATAGGTCCAGTTGAAGGCGCCGGCATGCAACACCGTGTCGGCAGCCGAAATGCCGTACCAGCCCTGATACATCGGGCGGCGGCCCCAGGCGCTGCGCTGCGCATGCAGCACACCCTTGGGGCGGCCGCTGGTGCCGGAGGTATAGACCAGGAAGGCGGGATCGTCGGCGTTTGTGTCGGCGTAGTCGCCAAGCGGCGCGTGCGATTTCAGGCGGGCGACGGCGGGCTCGTCGATGACGCGGACGCCTTTTGCGTCGATCATCATGCCGCCTTCGATGGCGACGGCCGACGCGCCGGAATCCGACAGCAGGAATTCCGCTTCGCCCTCGGTGAGCTGCGAGGAAGACGGCAGGGGCACGAGGCCCGCCGCGATGGCGCCGAAAAAGAGCAGGGCGTAGTCGCTCGTATTCGGCATACGGATCATCAGCCGCTCGCCCGGCCTGAAGCCTTCGGCGAGAAGACCGGCGGCGACGCGGCGAACCGCATTGTCGAGCGCGCCATAGGTCCAGCACTCGGCGGCGTCGAGGGCCGCATCGGCGTCCGAGACGACGATCAGCGCCACCTTGTCTGGCGTCGCGGCGGCGCTGGCCGCCAGGCAATAACGGGCGAGATTGAAGCGCGCGGGCGGTAGCTCGCCTGTGTAGCCGCGACTGGTCTCGGGGGCGGACGGCGGCATTTTGCGCCTAGGCCCAGCCGCCGGACACCGACATGACCTGCCCGGTGACAAATCTCGATCTGGTCAGCGCAAAAAATTCGACCGCATGAGCCGCTTCCTCCGGCTCGCCGAAGCGGGAGATCGGCACACGGGAGAGAATTTTCTTTCGTATATCCGGCTGCTCGATCAGAGCCTTGGGGAAATAGGCTTCGGTCGCCACGAAATTCGGCGCAACCGCGTTGACCGAAATGCCCGACGAGGCAAGCTCCATCGCCAAGGATTTCACCGCCCCGTTGAGCGCCGCGCGCGCCGACGCATAAGCGGTATAGTTGGGAATGCCGCCGAGCGGCGCGGCGGAGGTGACAAAGACCACGCGGCCGTAATTGCGAGCCTTCATGCCTTCGACCAGATGGGACAGATAAGCGAGCGGCTCCATCGCCAGCTTTTCGAAGAAGGATCGCGTCACCTCCTCTTGCAGTCCGGCGGCCGTCGTCTTCGTTGCCGGATGAGCGCCACCGGCGCAAAGGATGTCTATCTCCTCGCGGTGGGCTTTCGCGCGCGCCGCGGTATCCGCCGATGTGGTCTGGACGATGGGGATGACGTTCGGGAATTTCCGGCTGAGTGCGCCGGCAACCTCTTCGTCGCCAAAGGACGGATCGGCGGCAATGACGGTCACGCCCTTCGATGCAAACAATTCCACTATCGCGGGCCCGATGAACTCGGCTGCGTCCGTCAGCAGAGCGACGGGCTTTTGCTCGCTCATTGTCTGTCCTCCCCGAAGCTGAAGCCCCAAACTGAAACCAATGTCCTCAATAAGGGGCGAAAGGGCGCCAGGCAAGCCTGGCCGGTCAACCCGCCCCTGCGTCACCCGCCGCAGCGTTTACGCCCCTTGCACGAGCCGCTAAAACGGATGGCAACAAACAGATAAATCAGGGAGTGAGACATGGGTAGCGGGCCGCTGAACGGCGTCAAGGTCGTGGAATTCGCGGGCATCGGGCCGGGGCCTTTCTGCGGCATGCTGCTCGCCGACATGGGCGCCGAGGTCGTGCGCATCGACCGCAAGGGCGCGCGCGGCGGCTCGAAGTATGAAATCGCCAGCCGCGGCAAGGAGTCGATTGCGCTCGACCTGAAGAAGCCCGAAGCCGTGGAGACCTGCCTGAAGCTGATCGAGAAAGCCGACATTCTGCAGGAAGGTTTTCGCCCCGGCGTGATGGAGCGTCTCGGCCTCGGGCCGGATGTCTGCCTGAAGCGTAATCCGAAACTCGTCTATGGCCGCATGACCGGCTGGGGACAGACCGGCCCGCTGGCGCTCGCCGCCGGCCACGACATCAACTACATCTCGCTGACTGGCGCTCTCCATGCCATCGGCCGTCCGGGCGAGAAGCCGGTGCCGCCCTTGAACCTCGTCGGCGATTTCGGCGGCGGGGCGCTCTATCTGGCAATGGGCATGCTGGCGGCGCTGGTCGAAGCAAACCGTTCCGGCAAGGGGCAGGTGGTCGATGCGGCGATGACGGACGGGGCGTCCTCGCTGATGGCGATGTTCTACGGCTTCACCGCGTCCGGCATGTGGAAGGAAGCGCATGGCGCGAACCTCCTCGACGGCGGCGCGCATTTCTACGACACCTATGAGACGAAAGACGGCAAGTGGATCTCGATCGGATCCATCGAGCCGCAGTTCTACGCGATCCTGCGCGAGAAAGCCGGGCTCACGGAAGAGATCTGGGATCACCAGATGGACGGCGCGAAGTGGCCGGAGATGAAGGTAAAGATCGAGGCTATCTTCAAGACCAGGACGCGCGACGAGTGGACCCGGATCATGGAAGGGACGGACATCTGTTTCGCGCCCGTCCTTTCGATCAAGGAAGCCAAGGACCATCCGCATAACAAGGCGCGCGAGACCATCGTCGAGATCGACGGCGTGGCGCAGCCGAATATCGCGCCGCGTTTTTCGCGCACCGTGTCGAAGATTCAGGGCCCGGTGCCGCAGATCGGCGCGAACACGCTCGATGTGCTGAAAGGCTGGGGCTTCTCGGTGGGCGAAATCGACGCGCTGAAAAAGGCGGAAGCGATTTGAGCGCACTTCCAGGCACGACGGGGCGGCGGCGCATCTATCTGATGCGTCATGGCCATGTCGATTATTTCGGCAAGGAAATCCAGGCGGCGGGCGGCGACACGAAAGTTGTGCCGCTGACGCCGTTGGGACAGGAGCAGGCCAACGCCGCCGGCAGGGCGCTCGCGCATGTGCGCTTCGACCGGGCGGTCTGTTCGGGCGTGCCGCGGACGCGGGAGACGGCGGAGCGGGTGCTCGCGGCGCAGCCCGCAGGTGCGGCGCCGAAGCTCGAAGTCGAAAGCGAGCTTGTCGAAATTCACGGCGGGCATTTCAAGACGCCGATGAGCCGGGCCGAGCTCGCGGCGCAGATGGCTTTCCATTTCGAGGCGGCGGGCGACCCCGGCGCGACGATGCTGGAAGGCGGCGAGGTTTTTGCCGACGCCGAGCGGCGGGCCATCGACAGCGTCAAGCGGCTGCTTGCCGAACCCGGCTGGCACACCATGCTGATCGCGGCGCATGAAGGCATCAACCGGCTGATCCTCGGCTGGGCCGCGCTCGGCGCGCGCGGCAGCGGCCTCAAGGCCATGCAGGCCTTCGAGCAGGATCCGGCCTGCATCAACGTCATCGATTTCGACATGGTGCCGCGCGCCGACGGCTCGGTCGGCACCGAGATACAGCGGGCCATCGTGAAGTCGGTGAACGTCACGCCCTATAATTACGTCAAGCACGGCATGAACATGACGAGCCTGGAGGCAATCTTCGCCCGCGATCCGCGCTAGACGTTGCTGGACTGGGGTCTAGCCAAAGCGCGGGGGCGGGCGTAGCCTTGTCGCCAGCCATTGGGCTCTCTCTGGGAAGAGATGACATGAGCAACGAAATGCTCGGCACGGTCGCTCATATCAACGAGACCAAGAC
>DASVNC010000348.1:0-5692 GCA_036384055.1 Parvibaculum sp. | reverse complement strand
TCCTTCGCCGTCCGTCCCGCTTCGCGCGGAAACTCGATCAGCAGAAAATTCGCGACGCTCGGCGCGACCTTGAGGCCGAGCTTGCCGATCTCGTCGGAGAGCCAGCCAATCCACTTTTCATTATGCGCCCGCGCCGCTTCGAAATGCGCCGTGTCGCGCATCGCCGCGATGCCGGCTTCCATCGCCGGCACGGAGACGTTGAACGGACCGCGGGTGCGGTTGATGACATCGACGACATGGGCCGGCGCATACATCCAGCCGAGACGGAGCGCCGCGAGCCCGTAAATCTTCGAGAAAGTGCGCGTCATCACGACATTGGCCGAGGTCGCAACAAGCTCGATGCCGCTCTCGTAATCGTTCCGCCGCACATATTCGGAATAGGCGGCGTCGATCACAAAGAGAATGTCGGGGCGAAGACCAGCCTGAAGCCGCTTCACCTCATCGACAGGCAGATAGCTTCCCGTCGGATTGTTCGGGTTGGCGAGAAAGACGACCTTCGTTTTCGGCGTCACGGCGGCAAGGATCCCATCGACATCGGCGCGGAGATTTTTCTCCTTCACCGAAACGAGCGTCGCGCCCGCGGCCTTGGTCACGATCGGATAGACGAGGAAGCCGTGCTCCGTCGCAATCGCCTCGTCGCCGTCGCCGAGATAGGCCTGCGCAAGAAGATGCAGAAGCTCGTCCGACCCCGATCCGCAGACAATGCGGTCGGGATTAAGGCCGTAGCGCGAGGCAATCGCCGCGCGAAGCTCCGCCGCCGAACCTTCGGGATAAAGCTCAAGTCCGCCGACGGTCGCGAGAAAAGCCTCTTTCGCATGCGGGGAAGGCCCGAGCGGCGTTTCATTCGCCGACAGCTTGAAGACGCGCGTGCCCGCATCCGCTTTGGCGCGGCCGGCGACATAGGGCTCGATCTCGAGAATGCCCGGCTGAGGCGTCGGGTTTTTCGTCATCACTCGCCATCCCTCGCCCGCTTCACCGGGTTCGCATAGCCGCCGACGATGCGCGCCGCGACGATCGGCGCGTCGACCGCAAGCGACACAAGGCGCTCGTCGCCATCCTCGATGTGGCCAGCGACGGCGAAAAGATTATGCCGCAGGGCCCGGCCGTCATTCGACAGGGCGACGCCGACGCGCACGCCGTCGAACCCGGCCGCCTTCAGCTTCTGCGCCAGCGCCGCGTCGCTGACATTGCCCTCGCCGCTGACGAGAAGGAGGCTGGTGTCGTCGCCCGTCGGCTCGAAAGCCGCCTGCGTGACGACGAAAGCGGCAGGCGCATCCTTGTCGTTCGCAATGTCGAGGAAAGGAATGCGCGCCACGACGCGCGGACCTTGCGCGCCCGCGGCCGCGAGCGCAGGCCACCAGTCGCCGCCCGCGAAATTGCCGGGCTCGGGCAGGATGCCGATGGCCGAGCGGTCATGGCTGACACGGCGCAGCACATCGCGCGCCGTGTCGTGCATTTCCATCTCGGTCGACGAGCCGTAATAGCTGCGCGCCAGATCCCAATAGCCGAGCTTGTTTTCGGCGCCGAAGACCTCGACGCGGAACGGCCCCTGAATGCGCGTCATGGTCGCAATGACTTCGCGGAAAATGCGATAGACGACCTTGAGCGGAAAACGGCCCGTCTGGCGCGCCGCGAGCCGGCGCAGCACCTCGGCCTCGCGGCCCGGCCGGAAGGCGATGAAGCTGCCTTGCCCGGCGGCGCTGGCGCTGCGCGCCTTCGCCTCGGCGACCTGCACGACAAGCTCCGTCCGCTTCATCAGGAGATCCTGAATCGCGTCGTCGATTGTGTCGATCTCCCGGCGAACCTCGCTGAGGGCCTTGTCCGGGCTTTTCGGTTTGGTCGGCATGCGTGAGGTTCTCGTCGCCAACGTCTCGGATTCAAAACGGAAAGAGGGCCGGGCGTCCCGAAACTCCCCGGAACGCCCGGCCCGCAAGAGCGGTATTCATAAGCGGCTAACCTGCTAAAATCAAAGAAAACATTGACATTTAAGGGGGTGCATCCCTAGCTATGCAGCCGCCGCAAAGGGGCCGGAAGGCTCCCCCGAAACAGGGGTCCACGCGGTCATCCAGCTAGTGAACCGGGCGATGAACGACACGCGACAGCTTCAGGCCGAGCCGGACATCGACGCAGCCGCCATCCGGCTGAACGCCGTGGCGGCGGAAATGCGTTTCGGACCCGAGGCGCCGCTGCCGCTCGATTCCGGCGTCAGCCTTTCGCCATTTACCATCGCCTATCAGACCTACGGCCATCTGAACGCCGACAAGTCGAACGTGGTCCTGGTCTGCCACGCGCTGACGCTTGACCAGTATGTCGCAAGCCGCAATCCGACGACCGGCAAGGACGGCGGCTGGTGGCCGTCGATGGTCGGCCCCGGAATGCCGCTCGACACGGACCGCTATTTCATCATCTGCGCGAACGTCATCGGCGGCTGCATGGGCACGACCGGCCCGAAGGACATCGACCCGAAGACGGGCAAGCCTTACGGCCTTTCCTTCCCGGTCATCACCATCGGCGACATGGTGCGCGCCCAGGCGATGATGCTCGACCGCCTCGGCATCGGCGACCTTTTCTGCGTCATCGGCGGATCGATGGGCGGCATGCAGGTGCTGCAATGGGCGGCCGCCTATCCCGAGCGCGTTTTCTCGGCGATCCCGCTTGCGACCGCCGCGCGGCACTCGGCGCAGAACATCGCCTTTCACGAGGTCGGCCGTCAGGCGATCATGGCCGATCCCGACTGGCGCGGCGGCAACTATCTGAGCGAAGGCACGAACCCCGCCAAGGGGCTCGCGGTTGCGCGCATGGCCGCGCATATCACCTATCTCTCGGAGGCGGCACTTCACCGCAAATTCGGCCGCAACTTGCAGGACCGCGAGAAGATCACCTATGGTTTCGACGCGGATTTCCAGATCGAGAGCTATCTGCGTCACCAGGGCCTGACCTTCGTCGACCGCTTCGACGCCAACTCCTATCTCTACATCACCCGCGCGATGGATTATTTCGATCTCGCGGCGGATTACGGCGGCGTGCTGGCCAATGCCTTCAAGGGCACGAAGACGCGCTTCTGCATCGTCTCCTTCACCTCGGACTGGCTCTTCCCGACATCGGAGAACCGCCAGACCGTGCATGCGCTGAACGCAGCCGCGGCCAATGTCAGCTTCGTCGAAATCGCCACCGACAAGGGCCACGACGCCTTTCTGCTCGACGAGCCGGAAATGTATGCGACGCTGCGCGGCTTCATCGGCTCGGCCGCCCGACGCCGGGGGCTGACGAAATGAGCCTGCAATCGAATGGCCGCGTCGATCTCGACCTGATCGCCGGAATGATCGCGCCCGACGCGCGCGTGCTCGATGTCGGCTGCGGCGACGGCGACCTGCTGGCGCTGCTGGCGCGAACCAAAAACGTCGACGGGCGCGGCATCGAACTGTCGCAGGAAGGCGTCAACGCCTGCGTGACGCGCGGCCTTTCCGTCGTCCAGGGCGACGCCGACGCCGACCTGCGCGACTACCCCGACAATGCCTTCGATTATGTGATCCTGAGCCAGACCATTCAGGCGACGCGCAATCCGCGCGAAGTGCTAACCCAGATGAAGCGCGTCGGGCGCCACATCGTCGTTTCGTTTCCGAACTTCGGCAATTGGCGCGTGCGCCTGCAGCTTCTTTGGTCGGGCCGGATGCCGGTGACGCGCACGCTCGGCAACGCCTGGTACGACACGCCGAACATTCACCTGTGTACGGTGCGCGACTTCGTCGGCCTGTGCGACGATCTCGGCCTTCACATCGACGATGCGATGAGCGTCGTCGGCAACCGCGCGAAACGCGTCGGCCGCCCCGGCACGATCGACAATCTGACGGCGGAAGACGCCGTGCTGCTGCTGTCGCGGAAAAGCTAGAGCAGCTCGATCGTCTGGCTCGCGGCACCGGATTCGAGGCTCACCGAAAACACCGCTTCGGCGCAGGTCGCACGCGCACGGGAAAGAGTTGCGAGAATATCGCCCAGCAATTCGGTCCTCGCGCGCCGCTCATCCGGAAGCACGATCCAGAAATAATGATTACCGGACGGTGCGTCGCTGTTGACCGTCATCAACGATCCGTGGCCGGGCCAGTCGGTGGAAAAATCATCGACAACCCGGCCGGCCGCGCGGTGGAAATCGGCGATCCGCTCAGCCAGCTCGTCGAGAACGTCGAACATCGCATCGAGTTCGGGCGCACCGTCCTCCAGCGGCTGATAGCAGATATGGCAGGTCAGACGTTCGCGCTTCATGGCCGAGGCCCGGCGTCGCGCGAATTCACCTCGCGCGGCCAGCCGCGCGGCATCGGCGCAATCGCCCGCACACGCTGGCGCATGACGGCCATGCGCCGCGCCTCGGGAATGGGCGTCGCGGCGTAGATCTGCTTCGTCGCCTCGACCAGGATGACGCCGGAGAAGCGCGGCCAGAGCAGCGATCCGACGCGCTCCCAGGCGCGCGCCGAGCGCATCAGCGGGCGCCAGTCGAAGGGCGGCACGAAGAGCGTCATTTCCCAGCCCGCCGGACTGAAGAGCGACTCGCGCAGCGCCTGCGTGATCTGCCCGCGCGAAAAAGGAAGGCCCTGCCCGAACGGCGTCGCCTCGCGCCGGGCCCACAGACCGCGCCTGTTCGGCACGACGATCAGAAGCTTTCCGCCCGGCGTCAGCACCCGCCAGATTTGCCTGAGATGCGCCCGCAGGCTCTCCGCCGCCTCGACGCCGTGGACGACCAGCACCCGGTCGATGCATTCGTCGTCGAGCGGCAGTTCCTTTTCGTCGGCAAGCCCGGTGAGGCAGCGCCCTTCGGACGGCCAACGCAGCACGCCCTGCTGGGCAGGCATCAGGCCGATGACGCGCTCCGCCTCGCCGAGAAACTGGCCGAGATAAGGCGTCGCGAAGCCGAGGCCCAGAACCGAAAGCCCCTTCACGCTCGGCCACATGGCGCGGATGCGCCGGCCGATGAGAAGCTGCGCCACCCGCCCGAGCGGCCGGCCATAGAAGTCGCGGAGGTCGATCACATCCATGAGATAAATCCTAGCAGATTTTCCCTAATGGATTCTCAGGGTTCAATTCGGGCGGGCGAGGCATTAACTTGGAGAGACAATCCCCCGACAGAAAGCCGGACGCCCATGAGCAAGCTCGAGATTCATCAGTTTGAAGCCCTCAAGGACAATTACGGTTATCTGGTCCATGAGCCCTCCTCGGGCGCGACCGCGGCCATCGACACGCCCGAAGTCGCGCCGATCCTGAAGGCGCTCGACGAGAAGGGCTGGAAGCTGACGCATATCCTGAACACGCATCATCATTTCGATCATGCGGGCGGCAATGCGGAGCTGAAGGCGAAGACCGGCTGCATCATCGTCGGCCCGCGCGGCGAGAAGGATCTGATCCCCGGTATAGACCGCGCCGTGGGCGAAGGCGACATCGTCGAACTGGGGCAGGCCCGCGCCCGCGTCATCGACGTGCCCGGCCACACGCGCGGCCACATCGCCTATCATTTTGCCGACGATCATGTCGTCTTCGTCGGCGACACGCTCTTCGCGCTCGGCTGCGGGCGCCTCTTCGAGGGCACCCCGACGCAGATGTGGACCTCGCTCGGCAAGCTGATGGCGCTGCCCGACGACACCACCGTTTATTGCGCGCATGAATACACCCAATCCAATGCCCGCTTCGCGCTCTCGGTCGAGCC
>DASVNC010000347.1:0-7941 GCA_036384055.1 Parvibaculum sp. | reverse complement strand
GCCGAGGCCTTGCGGCCCGCCGCCCAGTCTCTGCGTCAGCCAGGCCGGAAAATCGCCGCCGACCATGTCGCCGTCGCGGCTCGCCCGCGCCCAGCGCGCGACGAGGCCGATGGCGACGGCGCCGCCTGAGAGCGCCGCGCGATCGGCTATCTCCGCGAAATTCAACAGGCAGAGGTAATTCTCGCGCCCCTTGCGGATGACGGCCTTCTCCATTTTTTCAGCCGGGTCGGGATAAAGCCGCGTCAATTCCTGATCGAGCTGGCGCTGCAGGTTCTTCGTATAGGTCGAAAGCCACACCGTGCCTTTGTTGCGTTCCGCCCAAAGGCTTGCGGGTGCGATATAGCCGAGCGTCTTGCCGATGCCGGTGCCGGCTTCGGCGAGCACGATATTGGGCGCGCCCGCCGCCTCGCGCGCATCGAAGGCGTGCGTTGTCGCCGCCGCGAAATCCGATTGCCCGCTGCGCTTTTCCGCCCCATCGCCCACAAGTTCCGCAAGCCGGGCGCGCGCCTCTGCCTCGCTGACAGGCATCGAGCCCGCCGCGCCGCGCGGCGCTTTCTCCTCCCACTCCGGCAGATCGTTCCAGACGTCGAAGCCGCGGCCGGTCTGCGGGCGTCCCTCGCGCGCGATGACATCGCCAAGCGCCGCGACGACGCCAGGTCCCCAGGCCCATCCGGCTTCCGCCATTCGGTAAGCGACACGCGCCGCCGCCGCGCGGTCGGGATAGGCGGGCGATTGTAAAGTCGAAAGCAGCCGCGCCGCCGCTTCGTGCAGCATCAACGCCTGCGCCGCCGGGTCGTCGTTTGCGTCGAGGCCGAGCGCACGAGCAAGTCCGCCTGGCGTCGGCAGGCAAGGTCGTGCCGGATGAACGAAGGCAAAAAGTTCAAGAAGATCGAGGACCTGCGGGCCCGCGCCGCGCGCCATTTGCGCCGCTCGCGTTCTCGCATCGAGCCCGAGCGCGATCCGCCGTGCGGTGAAACCCGGATGCACGGTGATGACGGGATCGCGCGCCAGCCTGTCGAGAGCGTCCGCCGCCGGCAATTCCTCGATCTCGCCATCGGCGCTGACCGCGAGTGCCCCCCAGCGTGCTTTACCGCCGGGCGCGGTCGCGCTCAGACGGGCGGGCACGAGCGCCGCCGCCTCGGGGAGGACCGGACCGCCGGACAGGGCGTCAGAATCGGAAAATGCAGGATGGGTCATTCCCGGCAGTATAGCCGCAGCCGGTCGCTTTGCTCACCCGGGAAGGCGCGCAAGCCTATCCGTGAAGTCCGGGAAAAGACCGGGCCAGCGCCCGCCAGGCCGCGGTGATCTTTTGCTGCAAGCGCGGCACGTTATGAATGGCGTTGTCTTCGCGCCCGTGGTCGACCGCCTGGCCGATATCGCGGGCGATTTCGGAGACGGCGACGAGACCGATTTCAGCCGCCGCCCGCTGCAGAGCTTCGGCGTTGTAGCCGAGCGCCACCATGTCGCGTTGCGCGCGCGCCGCTTCGATTTTCGCTTGCAGATCGAGAACGCGCGTGAGCCCCGAGACCATGTGATCGGTAATCTGTTCGGCGCCAAGCTCGCGTTCGAGCTCGTAGAGATAGTCGTGATCGACCAGCCGTTCCGGCGTCGGCAGCATATCCGCCTCGGCGTCGGCCAGGTCTGCGTCGGGCCGCAATCCGTGGCCGGGCTCCTGCGGCAGCAGGAACCAGAACGTGCTGCCCTGCCCCGGCGCGCTGTCGACCTGAATTTGTCCGCCCATCAGTTTGATCAGCCGGGCGCAGATGGCGAGCCCCAGGCCGATGCCGCCGGGTCGTCCCGACCCCGCTGTCGCTTCGCCTTGCGTAAAGCTGTCGAAGAGACGCACCTGCGCATCCGGCGTGAGGCCGATGCCGGTATCCAGCACCGAAAAGCGCAGCGCCGGCGTCGGGTCGTTGCGATCCACCGTCACCGGCTGTACGCGCAGGATGACGCCGCCCGTCTCGGTGAATTTGATCGCATTCGAAATCAGATTGACCAGCACCTGCCGCAGGCGGTCGGGATCGCTCACCATGTTGGGCGGCGTGCCGGGCACAAGATCGAGTTCGAGCGAGAGGCCGTGCTCCTTCGCCTCGGGCCGCATCAGCCTCACGACGCTTTTGGCGATTTCCTGCGGGTCGAAGCTGCGCAGCTTCAATTCCAGCGAGCGTGCCTCGATCTGCGAGAAATCGACCATATCGTCAAAGAGCCGCCGCAGAATCTGCGCCGATTCGGTCATCGCCTGAGCGAGGTTGCTCTGCGTCTCGGTGAGCGGTTCGTCGCGCAGCTGTCGCCCCATCCGCACCAGTGTGTCGATCGGCATCCGCACCTGATGCCCGAGAATATTGAGGAACTCGGTCTTGGCCCGGTTCGCCGCCTTGGCCCGGCGTTCGGCCCGCTCGGCGTCGCTGCGCTTTTGTTCGGTTGCGGCATGCGCGCGCGCCATCCGCTCGATCAGGTCGGCGTTTTCGAAGCGCAGCCTGAAGGCTTCGGCATAGGACCGGTTCACGCGCCGGGTCCACCCCGAAAGTGTCAGCAGAAACATCAGCGCGAGCGCCACCGTCGCAAAGCCGAGCGGGTCGCCGGAAAAGGCGAGCAGTATCAGCGTCGGCGCGCAGGCGGCGCTGATATAGGCGACGACAGCGGGTGGATAGGCCGCGCGCGTGATCGCCGTCGACATGCTCAGGCAGGACAGTACGAGGGCGTAGAAGATGTGATGTGCGAAGGAAGAGCCCGGCAGCCACAATAAACGGCCGACGCCCCAGGTTGAGCCGCTGACCAGCGTCGCCGCGGCATAACGCTTGGCCCAGATCATCGCCCGCGCGACGGCGTCGGGATCGGCTCTGAAGCCGGCGCGCACGCGGTCGAACAGAATTTGTCCGATGAGCTGGATGCTCAGACACACCCCGGTCGCCCAGACCGGCGCTGTCGGATAAAAGGCGAGCCCCACGACCAGGACGCCGCCAAAGACCGTGTAGCGGCTCGTCTCGCCCAGATCGAGAAGCAGGCGCACCTGTTCGGCCGCGACCCGCGTCGCCAGATCGGCTTTTCTGCGAGCGAAGCCGGTTCTCGCGAACTCTGCAGTATCCGCGTCGGGGGCCTCGGCTGTGGCAGATTCCAACTCGGACATGGCGCGGTGTTCGGGTACTTTAAAAAGGCGCTGCGCGGCAGCCGGAAGACAGTATAACGCTGCCGTCTTCCAGTGCGGTGTCGCGTTGACTGTACGGGTTCCCGAGCATAGGGTCCCGGCTCTTTACAAATCTTTAATCCTTCTGACCCGGTTAAACCATGTCTTCCGTCGCTCCGACCGCCCAGGAATCCGAAATCCTTGAAGCCGCCCGGCTGAGCAAAGCCTGGCCCTTCGAGGAAGCGCGGAAACTTGTCGAAAGGTTGGAGAAAGAGGGGGGTGCGACGCGCACGGTCCTCTTTGAGACCGGATATGGACCGTCCGGGCTGCCCCACATCGGCACTTTCGGCGAAGTGGCGCGCACGACAATGGTGCGCCGCGCCTTTGAAGTTCTGGCGCCCGGCGTGCCGACGCGGCTTCTCTGCTTTTCCGACGACATGGACGGCCTCCGCAAGGTGCCCACCAATGTGCCGAACCAGGAGATGCTGGCAAATTACATCAATATGCCGCTGACCAAGGTGCCGGACCCCTTTGGCAAGTTTCCGAGTTTCGGTGAGCACAACAATGCCATGTTGCGCTCGTTCCTCGATAGCTACGGTTTCGAATACGAGTTCGCCAGCGCGACCGAGTACTACAAGTCCGGCCGTTTCGACGCGACGCTCCTGAAGGTGCTGGCGAAGTTTGACGAGATCATGGAGATCATGCTGCCGAGCCTGCGCGAGGAGCGTCAGCAGACCTACAGCCCGATCCTGCCCGTCAGCCCGCGCACCGGACACGTTCTTCTCGTGCCGCTCGTCGCCCGCAACGTCGAGAAGGGCACCGTCTCCTATGTCGAGCCCGGCACCGACGAAACGGTCGAAGTGTCCGTCACCGGCGGCAATTGCAAACTGCAATGGAAGGCCGACTGGGCGATGCGCTGGGCGGCGCTCAAGGTCGACTACGAAATGGCAGGCAAGGACCTGATCGACAGCGTCAAGCTTGCCTCGCGTATCTGCCGTGTCCTTGGCGTCAATCCGCCGGAAGGCTTCAACTACGAACTTTTTCTCGATCAGGAAGGCAAGAAGATTTCGAAGTCGAAGGGTAACGGTCTTTCGATCGAGGACTGGCTGCGCTATGCGAGCCCGGAGAGCCTGCAGTATTTCATGTTCCAGGCGCCGCGCACCGGCAAGCGCCTCTACTTCGATGTCATCCCGAAGAACGTAGACGAATATCTCGCCGCACTCACAAGCTACCCGAAGCAGGCGGCGAAGGAACGTCTTGGGAATGCCGCATGGCATATCCACGGCGGCAACCCGCCGTCTGAAGATTTGCCGATCAGCTTCGGCCTGCTTCTGAACCTCGTCAGCGCCGCGCACACCAACGACAAGGCGGTGCTCTGGGGCTTCATCCGCAACTATGCGCCGGACGCGACGCCGGAGCGCTTGCCGAAGCTCGACCAACTCGTCGGTTACGCGGTCAACTATTACAACGATTTCGTGAAGCCGGCGAAAACCTACCGCGCGCCGACCGAGCTTGAGCGCACGGCGCTGGCCGACCTTGCCGGCAAGCTCGAAATTCTCGCCGGTCAGGACACAGCGGAAGAGCTTCAAAATCTTGTTTACGAAATCGGAAAGGCGCATGGCTTCGAAAATCTGCGCGACTGGTTCCGAGCGCTTTACGAGGTGCTGCTCGGCGAAGCGCAGGGCCCGCGCTTCGGATCCTTCGTCGCTCTCTACGGCATGAAGAAGACCGCGAAGCTGATCCGCCGCGCGCTGGCGGGCGAAGACCTGTCGCAAAGTTAAGCTTCGGTCCAATTCACCATAGCGCTTGTCCGCACGCGCATTTGATCGTCCGTAGCGATACGATCATGCGCCGCCCTCTTGCGGGCGCGCGATCTGAGGCCGATCATGCGGCCCATGTCGATCATGCGTTCCACAGCCGCCATCTTGTATGTAGCGGCGTTCATGACCTTGCAGAGTCTCGTAACCATCGCCGCAGCCCAAGGACTGGATGCCGCACGGACAGCTTTCGCGCAAGGCGCCTTCCTCGATGCCGCCGCGCTCGCCCGTCCGCTCGGAACGTCGGATGGCGCGGCGCTCGCCGCTCGCGCCGAATTGGCGCAAGGCGACTTTCTCGCGACATCCGCGACGCGGCGTTCGAATTTCGAACAGGCGGAGAAAGATGCGCGCACCGCCATCGCGCTCGATCCGAACAATCCCGAAGGGCATCTTTATCTGGCGCTGGCGCTCGGCTTTCTCGGCCGCATGGACGGCAGCATCGCGGCGCATTTCGCCGGTTACGCCGCCGAGGCCCGCGCTCATATCGACAAGGCGTTGGCGCTGGCTCCTGACAGTCCCTGGCCGCATGCCTTGTCCGGCGGCTGGAATCTCGAAATCGTTCACGACGGTGGCATGCTCGGCGAAACGCTTTATGGCGCCTCTCTCGAGAAGGGCTGCGCGGATTATGCGCGTGCGCTCGAGATCGATCCCCGCAACACCGCCATCGCTTATCAGTACGCGCTGCAATTGAGCGCAATGGGGACGTCGCAGCGTCGCGCCCAGGCGACGCGCGTTCTCGGGATAGCGTTGCAGTCCGCGCCCGGCAATGCGCTCGAAGTCCTCTCACGCCGCCGCGCCCAGCGTTTGAAGCTGGTGCTCGACACGCATGACGATGTCGGCCTGAAGGCGATCATTCGCGATCAGCTCGGCACACCTGCGCAGATCAATGGCGGCAGTCTCCACCCGCTGGGCGCCGATGGCGCACCCAGATAGCACGCGCGGCCGCTACTGACTGGCCCAGATGATCCGCGCCATCCACAATATCTCCTCGGGTTTCAGCAGGCGCGCCTCGTAGGCAGGATTGAGCGAAACGAGTTCGACGCTTTTCGCCGTCCGCCGCGCCAGCACTTTCGCCATGACTTCGCCGGCCATCGTCTTCACCACCACGCGGTCGCCCCGCCTGACGGACGCTGCGGGTGAAACGACAATGACGTCGCCCTCGCGATAGACGGGCGCCATGCTGTCGCCGGTGACTTCGAGTGCATAGGCGTTCTCGTCGTTGACGTCGGGAAACGACACCTCGTCCCAGCCGCCGCCGACCGGAAATCCCGCATCGTCGAAATAGCCGCCGCGACCCGCCTGAGCGAGGCCGATCAGCGGCACGGCGCGCTGGTGGGGCGTCGCCTTGCCCTCGACCAGCAATACGAACTCCTCAAGCCGGGCCCCGGTCGCTTCCAGCACGCGCGCAAGGCTTTCGGTGCTCGGCCAGCGCGGCCGTCCCTCCGCCGTCACCCGCTTCGACTTGTTGAAGGCTGTGGGGTCGAGCCCCGCT
Source organism: Parvibaculum sp. (assembly GCA_036384055.1). Classification (GTDB taxonomy): domain Bacteria; phylum Pseudomonadota; class Alphaproteobacteria; order Parvibaculales; family Parvibaculaceae; genus Parvibaculum. Next base: position 1,508 of record DASVNC010000347.1, on the reverse strand, counting down.
GCTTTGGCAAGCCCCGACGCGGAGAGCCCGTGACGGCGCGCCAGCTCGTCGATGGCGGTCCAGAGGCGGGGATGAGAGAGAATGGAATTGGGCATGGCCGTGTATGGGCTATTATTCCTAGGAATAATAGCCCAAAGTTGACCGGCGGCGCCAGCGCCAAATTCCTCGAAGAACTTATCCCCGTTTTCTTGTTCCCCGCCGCCCGCCTCGCTACATTGCGCCCGCACTCCGGCACACGAGGCGGGCATGACCACGCACATCTACAAGATCGTGAACGAAGGCGAGTGGCGCGCCGCCGAGGCCAGGGGTTTCTACGAAGGCTCGGCCGTCGACCGCAAAGATGGCTTCATCCACTTTTCGACCGCCGCCCAGGCGCCTGAGACCGCGGCAAAGCACTTTGCCGGTCAAGCGGACCTGCTGCTCGTCGCAGTCGATGCCTCGCATCTCGACCTCAAATGGGAGCTCTCGCGCGGCGGCCAGCTTTTCCCGCATCTCCATGCCACCTTGCCGATGAGCGCCGTCATCCGCGTCGATCCCTTGCCGCTCTGCGCCAGCGGCGCGCACCGCTTTCCGGCAAAAGAATAAAGAATGACGTCGTTCATGGACCTCTTCCCCCTTGCGCGCCCCGCACTCAAATTCATCGAGCCTGAACGCGCCCATCGCCTGACTATTGCGGCGCTGAAAATGGGTGCCGCGCCGCGCCAGCGCCGCGCCGACCCCGCTTCGCTCGCCGTCGATCTATGGGGGCTGCATTTTCCGAACCCGGTCGGCATCGCCGCCGGTTTTGACAAGAACGGCGAAGTGCCGGATGCGATGCTCGCCCTCGGCATGGGCTTCGCCGAAGTCGGCACCGTGACGCCGCGTCCGCAAGCCGGAAATCCGCGTCCGCGCATCTTCCGTCTCGAGACCGAACGCGCCGTCATCAACCGTCTCGGCTTCAACAATGAAGGTCACGCCGCCCTGAAGCGGCGGCTGGAAGCGCGGCGCGCACGAACCGGCATCGTCGGCGTCAACATCGGTGCCAACAAGGACGCCGCCGACCGTGTCGCCGATTACGAAGCCGGCATTCGCGCCTTCGAAGGTCTTGCCAGCTATTTCACCGTCAACATCTCCTCGCCGAATACGCCGGGTCTCCGCGCGCTGCAAAGCAAGGCCGAGCTCGAAGGCCTGATCGCGCGCGTTCTGAAGGCACGCCGGGGAACGACGCCGGTGCTGCTGAAGATCGCGCCGGATCTGACCGCGCCGGAGCTTGCCGATATCGCCGCGGTCGCGCTGGAAAATCATCTCGACGGTCTCATCGTCTCGAACACGACGATCCAGCGTCAGGGCCTCGTCTCCGGCCGGTATGCCCACGAGCAGGGCGGCTTGTCCGGCAAGCCTCTGTTCGCGATGTCGACGAATGTGCTGCGCGAAGTCTATCGTCTGACCGCCGGCCGCATTCCGATTGTCGGTGTCGGCGGCATCTCCAGCGGTGCCGATGCCTATGTGAAAATCCGCGCCGGCGCCTC
>DASVNC010000346.1:0-7259 GCA_036384055.1 Parvibaculum sp. | reverse complement strand
GGATCGAGATTCATCGCGCATCCTGCCGCGAAGGCTGCGTCTATGACGGACCGGAGGCCGAGTGATGGCGCGCAAGGCGAAGACGAGCGGGTTGACGCAGCTCGGCAAGGCATCGGTTATCCCGGCCTCGCCGGAGGACGCGGTTCTTGAGCGTGTGCCCAATCCGCATCCCGACACGAACTATAACGCGCGCTTCACGGTGCCCGAATTCACCTCTATCTGTCCGGTGACCGGGCAGCCCGATTTCGCGCATCTCGTCATCGACTATGTGCCGGGGAAATGGCTCGTCGAGTCGAAGTCGCTGAAGCTCTATCTGCAAAGTTTCCGCAATCATGGTGCATTCCACGAGGATTGCACCGTCGCCATCGGCAAGCGGCTGGTGAAAACGCTGTCGCCAAAATGGCTGCGCATCGGCGGCTACTGGTATCCGCGCGGCGGCATCCCGATTGACGTGTTCTGGCAGAGCGGCAAGCTACCCGCGGGCGTATGGGTGCCGGATCAGGGTGTCGCGCCTTATCGCGGGCGCGGCTGAACGGCCCGCGACACGCCTTATGCCGCCTTCGCCAGCCGATCGTAGGCGTGCTGGTGACGCCGGAATGTAACTACACCAACCGGCTCTGCGCCATCGCCGCTTCGATGAAGGAGCGGAAAAGCGGATGCGGATCGAAAGGCTTCGACTTCAACTCGGGATGATACTGGACACCGATAAACCACGGGTGGTCGGGTATCTCGATGGTCTCGGGCAGAAGCCCGTCGGGTGAGACACCGGAGATCGTCATGCCGGTCGCTTCCAGCTGCGCGCGATAGGTCATGTTGACTTCGTAGCGGTGGCGGTGGCGCTCGCTGATCCGGGTCGAGCCGTAGATTTCGGCGATGCGCGTGCCTTCCTTCAGCGTCGCGTCATAGGCGCCGAGCCGCATTGTGCCGCCGAGGTCGCCATTGGCGGCGCGCTTGACGAGCTCGTTCTGCTGCATCCATTCGGTCATCAGGCCGACGACGGGCTCGTTTGTCGGCCCGAACTCGGTCGAACTGGCGCCGGTCAGCCCCGCCTGATTGCGCAGGGCCTCGATCACCGCCATCTGCATACCGAAGCAGATGCCGAAATAGGGAACGGCGCGGATGCGGGCGAATTGCGCCGCCAGGATCTTGCCTTCCGAGCCGCGCTCGCCGAAGCCGCCCGGCACCAGAATGCCATCGACGTCTTCGAGATAATAAGCCGTGTCCTCGGTCTCGAAGATTTCGGACTCGAGCCACTTGATGTTGACGCGCACCTTGTTGGCGATGCCGCCGTGGACAAGCGCCTCGTTGAGCGACTTGTAAGCGTCCTTCAGGCCGGTGTACTTGCCGACGATGGCGATGGTGACGTCGCCTTCAGGCTCGCGGATGTTGTGGGTGATGGTGTTCCACTTGGCGAGGTCGGGCTCCTTCACCGATTTCTCACCGAAGACGGCCAGCACTTCGGAATCCAGCCCCTCGGCGTGGTAGGCGTTCGGCACGTCGTAGATCGTATCGACGTCCATCGCCTGGATGACGGCGCTTTCGCGGACGTTGCAGAAGAGCGCGATCTTGCGGCGCTCGTCCTTGGGAATCGGGCGGTCGCAGCGGCACATCAGAATGTCCGGCTGGATGCCGATGGAGCGCAGTTCCTTCACCGAATGCTGCGTCGGCTTGGTCTTCATTTCGCCGGCGCTCGGGATGAAGGGCAAGAGCGTCAGATGGATGAAGCAGGTCTGGCCGCGGTCAAGCTCGTTGCCGAGCTGACGGATCGCCTCGAAGAACGGCAGGCCCTCGATGTCGCCGACCGTGCCGCCGATTTCGCAGAGCACGAAGTCGACGCCGTCATTGCCCGAAAGGACGAATTCCTTGATCGCGTCGGTGACGTGCGGGATCACCTGCACGGTGCCGCCAAGATAATCGCCACGACGCTCGCGGGTGATGATGTCCTGATAGATGCGTCCAGTGGTGATGTTGTCGCCGCGCGTCGCCGGCACGCCGGTGAACCGCTCGTAATGGCCCAGGTCGAGGTCGGTCTCCGCCCCATCGTCGGTCACGTAGACCTCACCATGCTGGTAAGGCGACATCGTGCCGGGGTCGACGTTCAGATAAGGGTCGAGCTTCCGAAGCCGCACCGAATAGCCGCGTGCCTGGAGCAACGAGCCCAGTGCCGCCGATGCGAGACCCTTTCCGAGGGAGGAGACCACGCCGCCGGTTATGAAAATATACCGCGTCATGGGCCCCTAGATTACACCAACAAGAACGATTCGGGCCTCCAAACGGCGGCCGCTGGAAAATAACTGTGGATTGCCCCGGCCGCTCCTGGCCAAGGCCGGTCTTTTATTGCGCGCGGGGCACGCTCGGCACGGCCGGAGCCGCCGGTGCCGGGGCCTTTTCGTTGGCAGCAGGCGCGGAACCTTGCGGTTTTCCGGTCTGATCGAGGCCCGAACCGAGCGGCGCGGGCACAACCGGCGCCTGGGTGGTCACAGGCACAGGCGCGACCCGGTCGAGGATCGAGCCGCCCGAACCGGACCGCGACGCGATGACGACCAGCGCCAGGCTGGTGGCAAAGAAAAGGGCCGCTGCCACGCCCGTCGCGCGGGTCAGCGCGTTGCCGACGCCACGGCCCGTCATCAGGCCGCCACCGCCGCCGCCCATGCCCAGCGCGCCGCCTTCCGAGCGCTGCAGCAGCACCAGGGCAACCAGGGCCAGAGCGACCATCAGGTGGATAATGAGCAGGATGGTGGACATAGCGCCTCAGGGTCACGTGTTTTGGGTCGGCAGGCCGTTCCGCGGCCAGCGGGGCGGGTTGTAGCCCATGCGGGCGCGGGTTTCCAGCCCCACGCCAAGGAGGTCAGCGCGGCTGATAGGCCGAAATAATGCCGTGGAAATCCTCGGCCTTCAGGCTGGCGCCGCCAACCAGGGCGCCGTTGACGTTGGGCACCGCCATCAGCTCGGCCGCATTGGAAGGCTTGACCGAGCCGCCATAGAGAATGCGCATGGCCTCGCCCTCCCCCCCGAAACGCTTTTTCAGGGCGGTCCGGATGGCGGCGTGGACCTTGGCGACGTCGTCGGCTGTCGGCGTGCGGCCGGTGCCGATCGCCCAGACGGGCTCGTAGGCGACGACCACGGTTTTGGCGGCGGCGGCATCCGGCAGCGATCCGGCGAGCTGCGTTCCGATGACCGACAGGGTTTCACCGGCATCGCGCTGGGTTTCGGTTTCGCCGACGCAGACAATGGCGACAAGGCCCGCGCGCAAGGCCGCTTCGGCCTTGGCACGGACGGCCATGTCCGTTTCGCCATGATCGGCGCGGCGCTCGGAGTGGCCGACGATGACATAGGCCGCGCCAGCGTCTTTCAGCATTTCAGCGCTGATGTCGCCAGTATGGGCGCCGGAGGTTTTGGCATGGCAGTCCTGTCCGCCGATGGCGATTCGGCTGCCCTTGGCGGCCTCCTTCAGCGTCGAGAGAAGCGTCGCCGGCGGACAAACCAGAATATCGCAGGCGGCGCGCTTGCCCTTGGCGAGGCGTTTGGCGAGCGCCAGCACTTCCTTGCGGGAGGCCTTGAGCCCGTTCATCTTCCAGTTGCCTGCGACCAGCGCCTTCACGCGCGGGGACTTTGCCGTTGCCGCCATCGTTAATTCTCCGTCTCTCCTGAGGCCGTTGGCGGATTTACCAGACGGGCCGCGCCGCGCCAATCGCCGAGGCGAATTTTCGCAAGGAAAATCAATCGGCAAGCGTTTCGGACCCGCTTGCGGGGGCATGGACGCGCACCTATCATGCCGCCCTCTCGCGAGGCCGTGGTCCACGCGTTTCAACGCGGCGGCCAGCGACGGCCCCCACCAGACGGAAAGACGATCCAATGCTCGATGCTCTGAGACGAGGCGCCAGCGGCTTGATTGCCAAGGCATTGATGGGTTTGCTCGTCGTCAGCTTCGCCGTCTGGGGCATCGCGGATATTTTCCGCGGCTATTCGTCGGACACCGTTGCCACGGTCGGCAGCGAGAAAGTCACGCTCGCCGCCTTCCAGCGCGAGGTCAGCAACGAGACGAAAGACTTCTCCCAGCGCATCGGTATGCCTCTGACGCCACAGCAGGCGCGCGAATTCGGCATCGACAAGCGGGCGCTGTCGCAGCTGATCGGTCTCGCTGCGCTGGATGCCGGCATCAATAACGCCGGCATGGCCATCGGCGACGACGCGCTGGCGCAGAACATCATGTCCGATCCGCAGCTGATGGGCCCGCTCGGCCGGTTCGACCGGGCGACGCTGCTGCAGACGCTGCAGCAGATCGGCGTCAGCGAAAAGCAGTTCCTCGCCGACCGCCGCCGCTTCCTGAAGCGCCAGCAGTTCAGCGCGACAATGGCGCTCGGCATGGAGGCGCCGACAACGCTGGTCGATGCGATCACGACCTATCAGGACGAGACGCGCGACGCGGCCTACATGATCCTGCCCCCCGACGCGGTCGGCGCCATCGCCGATCCCGACGAGAAAACGCTGGACGCCTATTACCAGAAAGCCGCCGTCCACTTCACAAGGCCAGAGACGCGCGACTTCAGCATCATGACGCTGGAGCCCGGGGACCTGACATCGTCGATCTCGGTTTCGGAAGACGATCTGAAGAAGACCTACGAGCAGCGCCGCGACGAATTCGACGTGCCGGAAAAGCGCGCCGTCGAACAGATTCCGTTTGCGACGATTGAAGCGGCCAAGGCCGCCGAACAACGCCTGAAGAAAGGCGAAGCCATCGACAAGATCGTCGGAGAGCTCGGCCTTGAGATGAAGGATGTCGATCTCGGCACAGTGGCACGGACGCAGATGATTTCACCCGCCGTCGCGGACGCGGCCTTCGCCCTCAAGAAGGGCGAGTTCAGCGATCCGGTTCAGGGTCCGCTCGGGCCGGTCATCCTGCACGTGACGGCGATCACGCCCGGCGTGCCCAGCACCTATGAAGGCGTCAAGGACAAGCTGAAGGCGATGATGGTCAACGATCAGGCGCGCAGCGAAGTCTACAACGTGCAGAACAGCATTGAAGACGCACGCGCGGGCGGCTCGTCGCTCGAAGACATCGCGGCGAAGAACAACCTCAAGATCGTCAAGTTCAGCGGCGTGACCAAGGAAGGCCAGACCGCCGACCGCAAGCCGATCCCGACGCTGCCGCAATTCAAGGACTTGCTCGATACCATTTACAAGAGCGAACCCGGCGACCAGATCCCGCCTGGCGACACAGGCGACGGCGGCTATTACTGGGTACGCATCGACGGCGTGACCGCGCCGGAGCTGAAGCCGCTGAAGGATGTGCGCACCGACGTCGTCGCATTGTGGAAGACGGAGAAGCGCAAAGCCGATCTCGACGCGATGGCGCAGAGCCTGGTTGCGCGCGGCAACAAGGGCGAAGCCTTCGACAAGATCGCGGCGGGCCTCGGCCGCACGGTTCTCAGCACGCCCGACATCAAACGCAGCTCGCAGAGCGACACGTTCTCGCGCATCGCCGTCGCGCGGCTTTTCGCGGCGCCGAAGGGCGGCTTTGCCTATGGCCCCGTCGGCTTCGGCGACAGCCTGATCATCATGCAGGTGAAGGACATCGACGACGGCAAACCCGACGCAAACTCCGCAAGCTACAAGAAACTTCAGGACGACCTCGCCTCGTCGCTGCAAAACGACATGCTCGTCACCTATGTGTCGGGCTTCGAGCTGCAACTGAAGCCGGAGATCAACATAAGGCTGCTGCAGCAGGCGGCCAGCGCCGACAGCAATCAATGACGCCGCGCAACGGGATATGCCGGGTGCGGCCATGATTCAGCCTGCCTTCGAGGACTTTGAACGTATTTACAAATCCGGCGCCGCGCAGGTGGTCTGGACGCGGCTCGTCGCCGATCTGGAGACGCCCGTTTCGGCGATGCTGAAGATCGCCGACGGAAAGCCCAACAGCTTTCTGCTCGAATCCGTCGAGGGCGGTGACACGCGCGGCCGCTACTCGATCATCGGGCTGAAGCCCGACATCATCTGGCGGACGCGCGGCGATGCTTCCGAGATCAACCGCAATGCGCGCGTCGATACGAAAAGCTTCACCCCCTGCGCCGGCGGCGCGCTGGCATCGCTCCGGGCGCTGATCGAAGAGTCGCGGATCGAACTGCCGGACGGCTTGCCGCCGATGGCGGCGGGCGTCTTCGGCTATATGGGTTACGACGCCGTGCGGCTGATGGAACATCTGCCGAATACGCCGCCCGATGTCCTCGGACTTCCCGACGGCTTGTTCGTGCGCCCGACGATCATTGCCGTCTTCGATTCCGTCAAAGACGAAGTGACCATCGTCACGCCGGTGCGGGCCGAGCCTGGCGTCAACGCGCGGGCCGCCTATGCGCGGGCCGGCGAACGCCTGACCGATGTCGTCGCGGACTTCGACCGCTCGCTGCCGCATGTCGATCAGGTGGAAGACATTGCCGACCTGCCGACGCCGGTTTCGAACACGCCGCAGGACGACTATTACGCGATGGTCCGGGCGGCGAAGGAATATATCGCCGCCGGCGACATCTTTCAGGTGGTGCTGTCGCAGCGATTTGAAGCGCCGTTCACGCTGCCGCCCTTCTCGCTCTACCGGGCGCTGCGCCGGATCAATCCGTCGCCCTATCTCTATTTTCTCAACTTCGAGAATTTTTCCATCGTCGGGTCGAGCCCGGAAATTCTGGTGCGCGTGCGCGACGACCGGGTGACGATCCGTCCGATCGCGGGCACCCGGCATCGCGGCAAGAACGCGGCGGAAGACGCGGCCATCGGCGAGGAGCTGCTCGCCGATCCCAAAGAGCGCGCCGAACATCTGATGCTGCTCGATCTCGGGCGCAACGATGTCGGCCGGGTGTCGAAAATCGGTTCTGTCGAAGTCACCGAGAAGTTCGGGCTGCAGCTGACCTCGCATCTCATTCATATCGTCTCGAATGTCGAAGGCGACCTCGATCCGAGCTATGACGCCATCGCGGCGCTGATCGCAGGATTCCCGGCGGGCACCGTGTCCGGCGCGCCGAAAGTCCGCGCAATGGAAATCATCGACGAGCTTGAGCGCGACAAGCGCGGCAGCTATGCCGGCTGCGTCGGCTACTTTTCGGCGGCGGGCGAGATGGACACCTGCATCATGCTGCGTACCGCCGTCGTGAAAGACGGCAAGATGTATGTGCAGGCGGGCGGCGGCATTGTCGCCGACTCCAGCCCCGAGGGCGAATATATGGAGACCGTCAACAAGGCCAAGGCGCTCTTCCGCGCCGCCGAGGAAG
>DASVNC010000345.1:0-1754 GCA_036384055.1 Parvibaculum sp. | reverse complement strand
CCGATGCTGCCGTGGCGGCGCTTGGCGATGCGCTCGCCTTTCATCTCGATGGCGGCGCGGGCTTGCCGCCCTTGCCGTCGCTGCCGGTCGTGCTCGGCGAATTTGTCCGCGCGCTCGGCGGCAGCGCCGAAGGCGGCGTTGCGTTTGCGGGCGCCAATGCGGGCTTTCCGACTTCGGGTATCGCCGACAGGATCGCCGTGCAGGCAAGGAGCGCGGCGCTTGCCTCGCTTGCCGCATGTTTCATTTCAGACGGCGTGGTCGCCCCGGACATCAAGCCGCGCCGGTCGCGCATTGCCGATCCGCTCGTCGCGCTGGCCTGGCGGGACCGCGCCCTCGCCGGCGCATCGGGCCTCATCGCGCCGGACGACATATGGGAGGCCTTGTCGAAGGCCATGCGCCGCGCCTCGGCGCTTCGGGAAAAGCGTCTGCTTCGCGCCGCCGTCTTCGCGTTGAAGGGCAGGGGCCGCACGCTCGGCCCGATCGACGGCGACCGCCTGGTCCGCTTCGGCGTTTCCGAGTGGCGTTAGTCGAAACGCCCCCTCATAATGCCGTCAAAAGGGAAGGGAGAGGCGTCATGGGATTTTACGAAAAGCATATCGTTCCGCATCTCATCAATTGCGCTTGCGCCACGAAGCCGGTCGAGTATCAGCGCAAGAAGGTGGTGCCGCTGGCCGAGGGCACGGTGCTTGAAATCGGCATCGGCACGGGGCTGAACCTGCCTTATTACGACGCCTCGAAGGTCAAGAAGGTGATCGGCCTCGATCCTTCGGAAGTCTCGTGGAAGCTTGCGGGCGAGCGGGCGAAGGCCCTGCCGTTTCCGGTCGAGTTCATCGGCTTGCCGGGCGAGCAGATCCCGCTCGACGACAAAAGCGTCGATACGGTGCTCGTCACCTTCAGCCTCTGCACCATCCCGGATCCCGCCAAGGCGCTGGAAGGCATGCGCCGCGTGCTGAAGCCGGGCGGCAAGCTCATCTTCTGCGAGCATGGCGCGGCGCCGGACGAGAGCGTGCGCAAATGGCAGGACCGCATCAACCCGGTATGGGGCGTGATTTTCGGCGGCTGCAACCTGAACCGCAAAATGCCCGCGATCATCGAAGGCTCTGGCTTCAAGATCGCCGATCTCCAGACCATGTATCTGCCCTCGACGCCGCGCATCGCGGGTTTCAACTATTGGGGCGTCGCACAGTCGGCGTGAAGGAGCCGACCGGTTGACTCCGGTCGGCTCGACCTATAGAACAAATAGTGAACATACAACAGGTCGTTTCATGTCCGCGTCCAAAGCAGGGCTCATTGCCGAACTGCGCGCGCACATCGCCGGGGTCGAGGCGTCGGCGGCGCGCATGGCGACACATGGCTTGAAGTCCGGCGCCGTTTCGCTCGGCGCGGCGGAGATCGACGCGGCCTTGCCGGGCGGCGGGCTCCGGCGCGACGCGCTGCACGAGGTTATGGCCGCGGATTACCGAGACATGGGCGCGGCGATGGGGTTTCTCGCCGCCCTTGCCGCGCGCTTTGCCGGGGCGTCTCGCCAAGCGCCGGTTCTCTGGTGCGAAGGCGGGCATGCGCCTTTCGATGTCGGCGCGCTTTACGGGCCGGCGCTCGCGGCCTTCGGGCTTGATCCGGCGCGTTTGATTGTTGTTTCTCCGGCGCGCGAGGTCGAACTGCTCTGGACGATGGAAGAGGCGTTGCGCCTCGGCGCCTTTGCCGCCGTCGTCGGCGAGATCGATGGTTATGCGTCCGCGCTCGATCTCACCGCG
>DASVNC010000344.1:0-1518 GCA_036384055.1 Parvibaculum sp. | reverse complement strand
TGTGACGTTTGCGTCAAATAGAGTCTGTTGAATTGATTGTCACGGCCGTCTCGAAGGCCGGGACCCGCGCAAGCATCTGGAGGGAACCATGTGGAAAAACTGGAAGATATGGGTCGTCGTTGTCGTCGCCTTCGCCATCGGCGAGGCAAACCCGATCGGCGCGGTTTACTGGAAGCTCGCCGAATGGAAGCTGCCCGAGATCAAGGCCGAAAGCCTGTCGAAGCCGTCGCCCTTTGAAGGCATTCCGCAAAGCAAATGGATCGGCGAGAGCGAGCACGCCTTCGCGGTCAACGACATCAATCCCGTCGCGCCGGTTCACTTTCTGGTCATTCCGAAGAAGCGCTACACCTCGATCCTCGAAACCCCGCCCGATGTGGTGAGCGAGATGGTGCAGCTCGGGCTGAAACTCGTCCGCGCCCGCGGCGTCGCCGATTCAGGCTTCCGCATCGTCATCAACACCAATCCGCAAGGCGGCCAGACGGTCTATCACCTGCACATGCATTTCATCGGCGGCAGACAGATGCACGACAAGGGCTAGGGCAAACCCAGAATCCGCTTGGCGATGATGTTCTTCTGAATTTCGTTCGAGCCGCCATAGATCGACTGCGCCCGCGCCGCGAAATAGCGCGCGACGGCGGGCGCCGCGCCGGAGGGAAGCGGCGTGTTGTCGGTCCATGTCGGCGCGGTCGCGTCGGGAAAGGTCGGCTGCGCATAGGGACCATAGGCTTCGGCGCCGAGTTCGGTGATGTCCTGCGCCAGCTCGGTCGCGATCACCTTCAGGATCGAGGATTCCTCGCCCGGCGCGCCGCCTTCCGCCACCGACGACAGCGTCCGCAGCACCGTAATCTCCAGCGCGTCGAGCCGGGCCTCGAGTTCGGTGAGCTTGGCGCGGAAGGCGGGGTCGTCGATCAGGCGCGCGCCGCCCGCATCTGTGGCGAGCGCGGCGGTGCGGATATTTTCAAGCTGCTTCCGCTTGCCCGCGACATGCGCATAGGAGGTGCGCTCGTGGCCGAGCAGGTAGTTGGCATAGGTCCAGCCCTTGCCTTCCTCGCCGATGCGGTTGGCCTGAGGCACGCGCACGTTTTCGAAGACGATGCTGTTCAGCGCATGCTTGCCGTCGATTGTGATGATCGGATTGACGGTGATGCCGGGCGTCTTCATGTCGATCAGCAGGAAGGTGATGCCCTCCTGCTTCTTGCCTGAATTGTCGGTGCGGAGCAGGCAGAAGATCCAGTCGGCATGCTGGCCGAGGGTCGTCCAGATTTTCGTGCCGTTGACGATGTAGTCGTCACCGTCCGGAACCGCGCTCGATTGCAGCGAGGCGAGGTCGGAGCCCGACCCCGGCTCCGAATAGCCCTGCGCCCAGAAGGTCGTGCTGTCGAGAATGCCGGGCAGCCAGGTCTTCTTCTGCACATCCGTCCCGAATGTGTAGATGACCGGTCCGACATAGAGGAGACCCATCGGCACGACATTGAGCGCGCCGGCGCGTTCCAGGTCCTCGTCGAAAATGTATTTCTG
>DASVNC010000343.1:0-2795 GCA_036384055.1 Parvibaculum sp. | reverse complement strand
AGGAGCGGCGAACACGGAGCAAGCGCCCCTGGACCCCGGCATTCGCCGGGGTGACAATGCAAAAAAGGCGAAGAGATTTCTATGGCGCGTGCGTCTCGCACATTCGTCTGCCAGTCCTGCGGCGCGGTCAGTCCGCGCTGGGCGGGACGCTGCGAGTCCTGCGGCGAGTGGAACACCATCGTCGAAGAGATCGCCGAAAGCTCCGGCGTCGCCGGCGGACCGCAGAGGAGCGGCAAGGCCAAGGGCCGCTCCATCGAACTCGTGTCGATCAAGGGCGAGACCGCGGACCCGCCGCGTCTTGTGACCGGCGTTGCCGAATTCGACCGTGTTTGCGGCGGCGGGCTTGTGCCCGGCTCGGCTCTGCTGGTGGGCGGCGATCCCGGCATCGGCAAATCGACGCTGCTGCTTCAGGCGATGGCGGCGCTGGCGCGCAAAGGCGCCGATGTCGTCTACATCTCCGGCGAAGAAGCGGTGGCGCAGGTGCGCATGCGGGCGCGGCGGCTCGGCCTTGCCGATGCGCCGGTGCAGCTTGGCGCGGAGACCAACCTCAAGGATATTCTGGCGACGCTGGAACAGGGCAAGGCGCCTGCCGCCGTCGTCATCGATTCCATCCAGACCATGTGGACAGAGGCGCTTGAATCCGCGCCCGGCACCGTGACGCAGGTGCGCGCCACGGCGCAAGACCTCGTGCGCTTTGCCAAGCGGCACGGGACGGCGGTGATACTCGTCGGGCATGTCACCAAGGACGGGCAGATCGCCGGGCCGCGCGTCGTCGAGCACATGGTCGATTGCGTGCTCTATTTCGAGGGCGAGCGCGGACATCAGTTCCGCATCCTGCGGGCGGTGAAGAACCGCTTCGGTCCGGCGAACGAAATCGGCGTCTTCGAGATGGGCGAACTCGGACTTCAGGAAGTGCCGAACCCGTCGGCGCTCTTTCTGGGCGAGCGCGACGGCGAGACCAGCGGCTCGGCGGTTTTCGCCGGCATCGAGGGGACGCGCCCGGTGCTCGTGGAAATTCAGGCGCTCGTCGCGCAAAGCTCGCTTGGCACTCCGCGCCGCGCCGTCGTTGGCTGGGACGGCGGCCGGCTGTCGATGGTGCTTGCGGTGCTCGACGCGCGCTGCGGCCTCTCGCTCAGCGGACAGGACGTCTATCTCAACGTGGCGGGCGGGCTGCGCATCAACGAGCCGGCGGCCGATCTCGCGGTGGCCGGCGCGCTCGTCTCGTCGATCACCGGCAATGCGCTGCCGACCGATTGCGTCATCTTCGGTGAAATCAGCCTGTCCGGCGCGATCCGCCCGGTCAGCCAGATGGACGCCCGGCTGAAGGAGGCCGAGAAGCTCGGTTTCAAGCGGGCGATTCTCCCCGTCTCGACCGTGCGGCAGCGGCCCTCGTCCGGCCTCGCCCTGACCGAGGTGTCCGACCTCGCCGGGCTCGTCGCGCACCTGACCGCCGGGGCCAAACCGCGCGCCGTCCGCTGAAGCACGAATCGCCCGCTCGGCGGCGGAATTCCGGCCCGCGGCGTTCTTAACCTTCCGACTCAAAATTGCCTGTATCCGGACCTAACCTCCCGGTCCCGACAAGGGAATGTGCTAGTGTTTCGACATCAGGAGGGAGATTCCCGTTGACGCTTTTCGACGGCATTGTGATTGCGGTCCTCGCGATTTCGAGCGTGCTGGCGCTGCTGCGCGGCTTCACGAACGAGGTTCTGTCGATCCTCGCCTGGGTGGTCGGCGCGCTGGCCGCGCTCTGGCTCTTCCCCTATGCGACGCCCATTGTGCGGACCTTCATCGCCACCGAATGGCTTGCCGCCGTCCTTGCGGCGCTGGCGATCTTCATCGTCGGCTATCTGCTCGTCGCCGCATTTACCATGCGCTGGGCCGACCACATGCTGGCGCTCTTCGAACAGGCCGAAACGCTAGACAAGACGCTGGGTTTTCTGTTCGGCCTGTTGCGCGGCCTCTTGATCGTGACGGTCGCCTACCTATTTTTCGCATGGCTGGTGCCCAACCCGGCGGATCAGCCGGACTGGATCCGCAACGCGAAGCTCAGACCGCTCGTCGAAAGCTCCGCTGCTACACTTTTCACCCTGGCGCCTTCGGAACCGAGCCGCCTCCTGCCGCGCGCACTTGGCAGCGAGGCGCAGAAGCCCGCGCCACAGCGGCAAACGGCCGCGCCGCAACCGGCGCCGGAACCCAATCCCCCTGCCGATTCGGGGGCTAAATCTGGCGCTGACACGACGGGGAGCCCGGGCTATAACACCTCCGAACGGAGGGGTCTCGATCGGCTTTTCGAGAACACGGAATAACTGCTTTATGAGGTTCCTTTCGGAGTGTTTCGGATGAACTGGCAATTGCCGCTCCCCTTTCCCGATATGGCCCCCGATGCGGGGCTCCGAAAACCCGCCAGAACTCCGACCTCCATCACCACCATTTCCGACGATGAGCTTTATGGGGACACGCTGCGCGAGGAGTGCGGCGTGTTCGGCGTTTTCGGGCATCAGGATGCAGCGGCGCTGACCGCGCTCGGCCTTCACGCCCTCCAGCATCGCGGCCAGGAGGCGGCCGGCGTCGTCAGCTATGACGGCGAGCATTTCCATCCCGAACGGCGCATGGGCCTTGTCGGCGACCATTTCTCCAGCGAGAAGGTCATGGACCGGCTGAAGGGCGATATCGCCATCGGCCATGTGCGCTATTCGACGACGGGCGAGACGATCCTGCGCAATGTGCAGCCGCTTTTCGCCGACCTCTGGGGCGGCGGTTTCGCCATCGCGCATAACGGCAATCTGACCAATGCG
>DASVNC010000342.1:0-4238 GCA_036384055.1 Parvibaculum sp. | reverse complement strand
CGCCGTCCGGGCCGCCGGCCTGCGCCATGTCCGGACGCCCGCCGCCGCCCGATCCGCCCATCGCGCCCGCACCCGCCTTCACGAGTTCGACCGCATTAAAGCGCGCGGTAAGATCGGCCGTGACGCCGACCGCAATAGCGCCCTTGCCGTCTTCGCTGACGGCGACAAGCGCGACGATGCCGGAGCCGATCTGCTTCTTCGCCTCATCGATGAGGCCGCGCAGATCCTTCGGGTTGACGCCGTTGAGGACGCGCGCAACCACGTTGACGCCGCCGACGCTCTGGGCGGGCGCCGCTTCCGCCGCTCCGCCGCCCGACATGGCGAGCTTCTTCTTCGCCTCGTTCAATTCGCGTTCGAGACGCTTGCGTTCCTCGACCAGCGAGACGACGCGCTCGGGCAAATCTTCCGCCGCGATCTTCAGCGCGCCGGCGGCTTCCTTCACCAGCCGGTCCTGTTCGACGAGATAGCGCCGCGCGCCCTCGCCCGTCAGCGCCTCGATGCGGCGGACGCCCGAGGCGACCGCGCTCTCGCTGACGATCTTGAAAATCGCGATGTCGCCGACGCGGCGCACATGGGTGCCGCCGCAAAGTTCGACCGAGTATGTCTTGCCGTCCGTATCGTCGTTGACGCCCATCGAAAGGACGCGCACCTCTTCGCCGTATTTCTCGCCGAACAGCGCCAGCGCGCCGGCATCGATCGCTTCGGCCGGCGTCATCAGGCGCGTCGTCACATCCTGGTTCTGGCGGATGATCCGGTTGACGATATCCTCGACGCGGGCAATTTCCTCCTGCGTCATCGGCTTGGGGTGGCTGAAATCGAAACGCAAACGGTCGGGCGCGACCATCGAGCCCTTTTGCGTCACATGCGGGCCGAGCACACGCCGAAGCGCCTCATGCAGCAAATGCGTCGCCGAATGATTGGCGCGCGTGGCGCTACGCCGGGCGCCATCGACCTTCATCTCGACGACATCGCCGACCTTGAGCGCGCCGCGCTCGAGTTTGCCCGAATGGACGAAGAGATCGCCGAGCTTCTTCTGCGTGTCGGAAACGGGGAATTCGACGCCCGCGCCGTTGAAAAGAATGCCGGTGTCGCCGACCTGGCCGCCGGACTCGCCGTAGAAAGGCGTCTGGTTGGTGATGATCGCCGCTTCCGTTCCCGCCGCGATGCTGTCCGCCGATTTACCGCCGACAACAATCGCCAGAACCTTGGCTTCGGCATTCTCGGTGTCGTAACCCAGGAATTCGGTCGCGCCCGCCTGCTCGCGCAACTCGAACCAGACCGTCTCCGTCGCCTTTTCGCCCGAGCCCGCCCAGGCCTTGCGCGCATCTTCACGCTGGCGCTGCATGGCGCTGTCGAAACCCGCCTGCTCGACGCTGATCCCCTTGGGCCGCAGCGCATCCTGCGTCAGGTCGAGCGGAAATCCGTAAGTGTCGTAGAGACGGAACGCGACATCGCCCGGCAGCACCTTCGCGCCGCCGATCTTGTCGAGTTCCTCGTCCAGCAGCTTCAGGCCGCGAACCAGCGTCTCGCGGAAGCGGCGTTCTTCGAGCTTCAGCGTTTCGGTGACGAGCGGTTCGGCGCGGCGAAGCTCGGGGTAAGCATCGCCCATCTGGCGGACGAGCGCCGGCACGAGCTTCCACATCAGCGGTTCGGTGACGCCGAGGAGCTGCGCATGACGCATGGCGCGGCGCATGATGCGGCGGAGCACATAGCCGCGCCCCTCGTTCGACGGCATGACACCGTCGGCGATCAGGAACGACGTCGCGCGCAGATGATCGGCGATGACGCGGTGGCTCACCGCATGGGGACCGTCCGGATCGGTATGCGAGGCTTCGGCGGAAGCGACGATCAGCGCCCGCATCAGGTCGGTCGCATAGTTGTCATGCGTGCCCTGCAGAACGGCGGCGACGCGCTCGAGCCCCATGCCGGTGTCGATCGACGGCTTCGGCAACGGACGGCGGTCGCCCGCGGCGACCTGCTCATACTGCATGAAGACGAGATTCCAGATCTCGATGAACCGGTCGCCGTCCTGATCGGCGCTGCCGGGCGGACCGCCCGGAATTTTCGGCCCATGATCGAAAAAGATTTCCGAGCAGGGGCCGCATGGCCCCGTCTCGCCCATCGACCAGAAATTGTCGGCGGTCGGGATGCGGATGATCCGGTCGTCGGAAAGCCCGGCGATCTTCTTCCACAGCCCATGCGCCTCGTCGTCTTCGGAATAGACGGTCGCAAGCAGCCTGTCTTTCGGCAGGCCGAATTCCTTGGTCACAAGGTTCCAGGCAAATTCGATCGCGTCGGGCTTGAAGTAGTCGCCGAAGGAGAAGTTGCCGAGCATCTCGAAGAAGGTGTGGTGGCGCGCCGTATAGCCGACATTGTCGAGGTCGTTATGCTTGCCGCCCGCCCGCACGCATTTCTGCGAACTCGTCGCGCGCCTGTAGGGCCGCGTCTCCTGGCCGGTGAAGACGTTCTTGAACTGAACCATGCCGGCATTGGTGAAAAGCAGCGTCGGATCGTTGTTCGGCACGAGCGGACCCGAAGGCACGACTTCATGGCCCTGTCGGCGGAAGTAATCCAGATACTTGCTGCGAATCTCGTTGAGGCCGGCCATATCCCTTGAATCTCTTTAGAGGGTCTCGCTTCAAAACACGCCAGGCCCGCCCGCCCTACCCGGCAGATGACGCCCGACCGCGAAAATTTAAAGTCGTTCCAGCTTTTACCGCCCGCCCCGCCAACTGTCTAGGAAAGGCCGGAAAGAGCCGAAAACGGGCTCAACGACCGGCCCTGGCCCCAAAAAGCGAAACGGCGCCGGTGGGGTCCCCGGCGCCGCATCTTGCACTTCAGGCAGAGAAACTTGGATATCAGGCACTGGCCTCGATTTCGCCGTCCGCATCGTCCTCGGGCTCGCCTTCCATGATCTGGGCGGCGATGAGACCGGCGTTCTGGCGAATGGCCTTTTCAATTTCGGCCGCCATGTCCGGATTGTCGCGGAGGAAAATCTTGGCGTTCTCGCGGCCCTGGCCGATGCGCGTGCTGTTGTAGGAGAACCAGGAGCCCGATTTCTCGACGATGCCGGCCTTGACGCCGAGATCGACCAGCTCGCCCGTCTTCGAGATGCCTTCGCCATACATGATGTCGAATTCGATCTGCTTGAAGGGCGGCGCCACCTTGTTCTTGACCACTTTCACGCGGGTCTGGTTGCCGACCACCTCTTCGCGCTCCTTGATCGCGCCGATGCGGCGGATGTCGAGGCGGACGGAGGCGTAGAACTTCAGCGCATTGCCGCCGGTCGTCGTTTCCGGGCTGCCGAACATCACGCCGATCTTCATGCGAATCTGGTTGATGAAGATGACCATCGTGTTCGACTTCGAAATCGATGCGGTGAGCTTGCGGAGCGCCTGGCTCATCAGCCGCGCCTGCAGGCCCGGCAGGCTGTCGCCCATCTCGCCTTCGAGTTCGGCCTTGGGCGTCAGCGCCGCGACCGAGTCGATGACGAGAACATCGACGGCGCCGGAGCGGACCAGCGTGTCGCAGATTTCAAGCGCCTGCTCGCCGGTGTCCGGCTGGGAGATCAGCAGATCGTCGAGCGCAACGCCGAGCTTGCGCGCATAAACGGGGTCGAGCGCATGTTCCGCGTCGATGAAGGCGCAGACGCCGCCCTTCTTCTGGGCCTCGGCAATGGTCTGGAGCGCCAGCGTCGTCTTGCCGGAAGATTCAGGCCCGTAGATTTCGATGACGCGGCCGCGCGGCAGGCCGCCGATGCCCAGCGCAATATCGAGCCCGAGAGAGCCGGTCGAAATCGCCTCGATCTCGACCACCTGCTCGTTCTTGCCGAGCCGCATGATCGAACCTTTGCCGAACGAACGCTCGATCTGGCTCAGAGCGGCTTCAAGGGCTTTTTGCTTGTCCATGTCCGCTTTATCGGCCTTGTCCGAGAGCTGCACCACGTTCTTCGACATCCGGTTCCCCTTATTTCATGCTGGCTGCGCCGAGGCAATTGAGGGTTAATGTACCGGTTTTGTTCTCTCTGACAAGAAAATTTTTAACGCATTGAAATAATTAAACTATTCAGTCTTAGTTCCGCTGATGTTCACGCACTGTCGCGCACCCCACCGCCGAATCCGCGCCGGGAATCGCCCTACGCCGCGCTGATGACCTCTTTCACCGCCGCCGCGAGCTGCTTCAGCGAGAAGGGTTTCGGCAGGAAGTGGAATTCCTGGTCGGGATCGAGGCTCTTCTCG
>DASVNC010000341.1:0-5774 GCA_036384055.1 Parvibaculum sp. | reverse complement strand
CGCTGCGCCGCTGGCTCGGCCGCGATGTCGACGATCTCGGCTGGAGCTTCCTTGGCCCGGGCATGCAGAAGATCAAACTCTGGCGCGGCGGCAACGACGAGCGCCTCTGGATGCTGCGCGCGCGGCCCGGCGCCCGCATTCCCCGCCACGGCCATCGCGGCCCCGAACTCGTATTGGTTCTCAAGGGCAGCTTCTCGGACCCGAGCGGCACCTTCCGGACCGGCGACATTCAGGAGACGGGCGACGCCGACACGCACGGCCTGACCATCGGCATGGAAAGCGAGTGCATCTGCCTCGCCCTGACACAAGGCCCGATCCGCTTCGACGGCTGGATCGCCCGCCTGATGCAGCCCTTCATCGGCCTCTGACCTCGCCCGGACGCCCCGGACGCGCTAGTCTGTCCGCCGGTTAACGAGGCGAGGCCGGCATGGCAAAAAAGAAAAAATCGGGCAGGAGCGCGAAACCCGCGAAGGGCGCCAAAAAGCACGCCCGCGATGAGCGCGAAGACTATGGCGACGAGCTGTACGATCTTCAGGTCGAGCTCGTGAAGCTGCAAAAGGACGTCATCGCCAACAACCGCAAGGTTCTGATCGTGATCGAGGGCCGCGACGGCGCCGGCAAGGACGGTACGATCAAGCGCATCGTCGAGCATATGAGCCCGCGCGAAACGCGCGTCGTCGCGCTCGGCAAGCCGTCCAGCCGCGAAACCTCGCAATGGTATTTCCAGCGCTACAGCCGCTATCTGCCCTCCGCCGCCGAGATCGTTCTCTTCAACCGCAGCTGGTACAACCGCGCCGGGGTCGAGCGCGTCATGGGCTTCTGCACCGACGGCGAGTATGAGCGATTCATGACGACGGTGCCTGCCTTCGAGGAAATGCTGGTCGGCGCCGGCATCACGCTTCTCAAATACTATCTCGACATCGACAAGCCGGAGCAGAAGAAACGCCTTGCCGCCCGCCGGAAGGATCCCCTGAAACAGTGGAAGATCTCGCCGGTCGATGAGGCGGCGCTGAAGCACTGGAGCGACTATTCCAAGGCGCGCGACGCCATGTTCGCCCGCACGCACACGCTGCATTCGCCCTGGCACGTGGTCTGCGCCAATGACAAGAAGCTCGCCCGCCTGAACGTCATCCGCGACATTCTCAATCGCGTCGATTACGACGGCAAGAAGCAGAAGCTCACCGTGCCCGATCCGCAGATCGTCTTCCCCTTCGACCCGGCGCACTTCAAGAGCGGATTGATCGCATCGTGACCGCCGCCCTCACCCTGTCGCCCGAACGCTTCGCCGCGCTGCTGGCGCTCGGCTTTTTCCTTGGCCTCGCCTTCGAGGAATATTTCGCCGGGAGCAAGATGAAGCCGCCGGGCGGCGTCCGCACTTTTCCGCTGCTCGCTCTTGCCGGCGCGCTGCTCTATGCGCTCGAACCCGCGCACGGCCTGCTGCTGCTCGGCGGCTTGCTGACGCTCGGCCTCTGGCTCTCGATCTACTACGGGCTGCGGCTGTCCGAGGGACACGGCGAGGCGGGCGAGGACGACCGCTTCAATGCCGGCATCGTTGCGCCGGTCTGCAACATTCTGGCTTTTCTGCTCGGGCCGATTGCGCTGGCCGAGCCGCTCTGGGTCGCTGTCAGCGTCGCCGTCGCGGCCGTGCTGTTCACCGGCGCGCGCGAAAAACTCCACACTTTCGCCGCCACGCTCGGCTCGGGCGAACTTGTCACGCTCGGTAAATTTCTGATCGTCATCGGCGTCGTTCTTCCGCTGGTGCCCGATGCGCCGGTGACATCGCTCACCGACATCACGCCCTATGAGGTCTGGCTTGCCGTCGTCGCCGTTTCGACGCTCTCCTATCTGAGCTATCTCATTCAGCGATTCCTCGCCCCCAACCGCGGCATTCTGATTTCGGGGGGGTTTGGGGGCCTCTATTCATCGACGGCGACAACGGTCGTTCTCTCGCGCCGCGCCCGCGGCGCGGCAACGCCGGCCCGAACGCAAGCCGCCATCGTGCTGGCGACCGCCATCATGTTCCTGCGCCTTCTGGCCGTCGTCGCCGTCTTCAGCCCGCCGCTCGCGCTGACGCTGCTGCCCGCCATCGCCGTTCTCTGTCCGCTCGGTCTCGCGATCAGTTTCTATCTCGCCTGGAGAGGCGACGGTACAAAGGGCAAGCAGTCCGAAACGCGCACCGAGCCCACCAACCCGCTCGAAATTTCAACCGCGCTCGTCTTCGCTTCGCTCTTCATCGCGCTGTCGATCGGCGTCGCCTGGGCGCGCGTCCATTTCGGCGAGGGCGGCATTTTCGCATTGGGCGCGCTGGCGGGCTTCACCGACGTCGATCCCTTCGTGCTGTCGCTGGCGCAAGGCAAGACCGCGCTCGACCTCAACGTCGCCGCGGCGGCGATCCTGCTGGCCGCCTCGTCGAACAACGTGCTGAAGGCATCCTACACGCTCGCCTTCGCCGGACGAACGGTCGGACTGAAACCCGCGCTTGCGCTTTTCCTGCTGGCTGCCGGCGGCGTCCTCGCCGTCCTTCTGATGCTCGGGCATCCATGAATTATCGCCACGCCTACCATGCCGGCAATTTCGCCGATGTGATGAAGCACGCCGCGCTGGCGCTCGTCATCGCGTATCTGAAACAGAAGGATAAACCCTTCTTCCTGCTCGATACCCATGCGGGCACCGGCGCGACCGATCTGTCCGGCGAGGAAGCGCAGAAGACCGGCGAGTTCCACGACGGCATCGCCCGCATTCTCGCCGAAGAAAATCCGCATCCGGCGCTGGCACCTTATCTCGCCGCCTTGAAGACCCTCGGCTTCGACGGCGCCTCGTCCATGCGCTACCCGGGCTCGCCGCTCATCGCCCGGACGCTCGCCCGCCCCGGCGACCGCCTCGCTTTTTGCGAGCTGCATCCCGAAGACGCCGCCGCGCTGAAATCGCTCTTCCGCCGCGACGCGCAGGCGAAGGTCCACGAGATGGACGGCTATCAGGCGCTGAAGGCGATGTTGCCGCCCAAAGAGCGCCGCGGCCTCGTCCTCATCGACCCGCCCTATGAAGCGCGCGACGAATTCGACCGCGTATTCGACGCGCTGGCCGACGCGACGGCGCGCTGGGCGAGCGGCACCTTTCTCATCTGGTATCCGGTGAAGGACCCGAGCGTCTCCGGCGCCTTCCTCGACCGGCTGGAGCGCGAGGGCCCGCCGAAAACGCTGATGGCCGAACTTCACATCCGGGGCGCCGGGGACGCCGCGCGCCTCTCCGGCGCGGGGCTTGCCATCGTCAATCCGCCCTGGACGCTCGAATCGGCGCTGAAAGATCTTTATGCCCGCCTCGCCGTCTCGCTGGCGCAAGGCCCCGGCGCGCGCGCCCGCGTCGAATGGCTCAAATCCTGACCTGTTCAAAATTGCACACTGACTGACCGTAAACTTCGGGTCTATAAAGACGCCGCCGGCGGACCGGAGAACGTCGCGCCGGGCATCTGGGGGACGAGGGATTTGGACCGCGGGCTTGGAGAGGCAGCGACGAACTGGACGGCCGAGCGGATTGCCGCCGAAGAGGCCTACCACGCCGAAGTCGAGAAGAACCTGCCTCGCAATTACGCCGCGAACCTCGCCCACGGCCTCCTCGGCCAGACGGGCTTCCGCCTTGTCACCGCGCCGACCTTCGTGCCGGCCTACATCTATCTGCTCTCGGGTTCCGAATTCGCCGTCGGCCTCGCGCTCGCATCGCAATGGCTCGGCAACGCGCTCTCCTCGACGCTCGGCGCAACGCTGGTGGAGCACAGGAAGCGCGTGCTGCGCATGGGCCTCCTTGTCGGCTGGGGCATGCGCGGCGGCGTGCTCGGCCTGGCGCTCAGCGGCTATTTCCTGCCGCCGCATCTGGCGCTGATTTTCGCCTGCGGCTTCCTGCTGATGTTCGGCCTCTTCAACGGCATCCAGGCGGTCATCTTCAATTATCTGATGGCCAAGGTGATCCCCATTCGCCTGCGCGGCCGTCTCACCGGCTTTCGCAATTTCGCCGCCGGTCTGACCGCATCGGGCGTCGCCTATATCGGCGGCAAGTATTTCGTCGAGGCCCATGCGCTCGGCAACGGCTACGCGACGACCTTCCTTGCCGCCTTCGTGCTGACGTCCATCGGCCTCACCATGCTGATGCTGGTGCGCGAACCGGAACCGCCGGAGGTGCGCCCCCGCACAAGCTTCGCGCTGCGTATGCGCGAGATTCCCGGTCTGCTGCGCGCCGACCGTGAACTCTCCTGGTTCTTCGTCGCCGCGGCCGCCGCCGCGCTCGGCACGCTGGCCGTGCCCTTCTATGTGATCTATGCGGGACGGGCCATCGGCTTGTCAGGCGCCCATCTCGGCGTTCTCTCGACCGCGTTTCTCCTGTCGCAGACGGGCACGAACCTTATCTGGGGTTCGCTCGCCGACCGCGCCGGCAACCGCCTTGTTTTCCTGCTGTCGGTCGGCATCTGGGCGCTCTCGACCGTGCTGCTGCTCGAGACAAGCTCTCTCTGGGCGCTCGCCGCCGTCTTCGCCGGCCTGGGCGCGGGCCAAGGCGGCTTTCAGAACAGCACCCAAAACATGATCCTCGAATTCGGCAACCGCGAGGACTTGCCGATGCGCATCGCGATGATGAACACCGCGATCGCGTTCATGAACGCGCTGGGACCGCTCATCGGCGGCTCCATCGCCCATGCATTTTCCTTCACCGCCGTTTTCTGGATTTCGGCGCTGACGCTCTCCTCGTCTTTTGCGATTGTCCTCATCTTCGTCGAGGAACCGCGGTCGCGGAACATTTTCCGCTAGAGCGTTTCCAGGTGAAGTGGAATCCGGTTCACCGTCCGGAAATGCGACAAAACAATGAGTTAGAGCCTTTCATCGTTTCGATGAAACGATGAAAGGCTCTAGACGCCGCTACCGGTCGGCGAGACGGCTGTTCCGTTCATCGGCAATCCGAAGCCGCCGCAATACGCGCCCATCGATATCGCCCGTCATCGGCAACCGCATGTCCCGCTGAAAGAGCGCCACGGCGTAGCGCGTCTGGCCGTCGGCAAGCCCGGTTGCCGGACCGGCGGGATAACCCAGACGCGCCAGCCGCACCTGCGCTTCATAAATGCGGTCCGGCGCATTGAAGGCCCGGCTCCGCGCCAGTTCGCCGCCCATCGGCTGCCAGCTTCCGGCCATCGGCCGCCGCGCGGGGGCATCGGCATAGGTTCGCTCCGGCACGGCGCTCCGCGAGGCGAACGCCCTTCCGGCATGGTGCGCAGGCCGATGAGCGATGCGCGGCATCGGCAAGGGAACGCCGGCAACGACCTGAACAGGCATCGCCTCGACGGCGGGAACCGACGCGGCCGCAACCTCCGCCATCGGCACAGCCATCGCCGTTTCGACAGGCCGCGGCTTCGCCGCCGTGGAGCGCATAGCGACGTTCATGATGCCGATGCCCGGCATGGGCCCCGTCGTCATCGCGATGCCGCCGACGATCGCGGCCACGGTGGCAAGCGCCGCCGCGCGCATGAAAACCGGGCGCATGTCGGCGCGCGAAAAAAAGCGGGCGGAAGCGGCAAATGCGATCCGCGCAAATATCGCCGTATAGGCAGCCGAGGACATCGCGCCGGCGCGCAGGACATGCCACGCGCCGCTGCTTGCCGCCGCGATGCGCCGCGTCTGGCGCAATGCGGCCACGGCGACGGCATTCGCCACGGAGCCAGCCGCGCGGCCGGCCATCGGCAACAGCGCCATCCATGCGGTCGAGACCCTCCGGATCGCTCTGCCGCCGCCGCCGAT
>DASVNC010000340.1:0-6110 GCA_036384055.1 Parvibaculum sp. | reverse complement strand
CGGCGTTGCCGTGCTCAACGCCGATGCGTCGCATTTTGCAGAGTTTGAAGCGGTTTCCTGGGCGCGCGGTCATCGGGTGATTTCCGTTGGGCGCAAGGGGCGGGGCATCTGCCTCGTCTCGGCGCGGCCGACGGCGCGGGGGCAGACACTCGATCTGATCCATGAGGGGCGAAACTTTGCCGTGGACCTGCCGTTGATCGGCGGCTTTCAGGCATCGAATGCGCTTGTTGCGGCGGGCCTTGCGATTGGCTGCGGCGCGGAGGCTGCCAAGGTTTTCGCCGCGCTCGAAAAACTCAAAGGCGCAACAGGGCGGCTCGAAGAGGTCGCGCATATGGCCAATGGCGCCTCCATCTATGTCGACTACGCCCATACGCCGGACGCGCTGGTGAACCTGCTCGAAGCGATCCGCCCGCACACCAAGCAGAAGCTCGTCGTGGTCTTCGGCTGCGGCGGCGACCGCGATCCCGGCAAGCGCCCGCAAATGGGCGAGGCGGCAGCGAGGCTTGCGGATGTCGTCTATGTGACCGACGACAATCCGCGCAGCGAGAGCCCGGCCGCGATACGCGCCGCGATCATGGCGGCGGCGCCCGGCGCGACGGAGATCGGCGATCGTGGTCTTGCCATCGAAACCGCGATGCGCGGGCTTGATGCAGGCGATGTGCTGGTCGTCGCGGGCAAGGGCCACGAGACCGGCCAGATCGTCGGCGCAAAGACCATTCATTTTTCCGATCACGAAGCGATTCTCGCTGCGGCGGAGAAGCTCGGAGGTGGCGCATGACCTCCCTCTGGACTCGCGCCGACGTTGTCGCGGCGACGCAAGGGCGGCCGGAAGGCGCCGACTGGACCGCCGGCGGCGTCTCCATCGACAGCCGGTCTCTGGAGCGCGGCGATCTCTTTGTCGCCATCAAAGGCGAACACAGCGACGGCCATGCCTATGTCGGCATGGCTTTCGAGCGCGGTGCTTCCGCCGCCATCGTCTCCGACGTAACCGATGCGATGCGGAAAGCCGGTCCGCTCGTCGTCGTGCCGGATGCGCTCGAAGCATTGAACCAGCTTGGCCGCGCCGCGCGCCGCCGCGCGCCGGCGAAGGTCGTTGCCGTCACCGGCAGCGTCGGCAAGACGGGCACCAAGGAAGCGCTGCGGATGCTGCTCTCGGAGCAGGGGCCGACACATGCGTCGGCTGCCTCTTACAACAATCTCTGGGGCGTACCCCTGTCGCTTGCGCGTATGCCGGCCGACACGCATTACGGCATTTTCGAAATCGGCATGAATCATTCGGGCGAGATCACGCCGCTGTCGAAACTGGTCGAGCCGTTCATCGCGCTGATTACGACGGTCGAAGCCGTTCATATGGCCTATTTCGATTCCGTCGAGGAGATCGCCGACGCCAAGGCCGAGATTTTCGACGGGCTGCAGAAGGGCGGCGTCGCCATTCTCAATCGCGACAATCCGCATTTCGCGCGGCTCGAAGCGCGGGCGAAGAAGGCGGGCGCGGGCCGGATCATTTCCTTCGGCGAGCATAAGGATGCAGATGCGCACCTCGAAAAGGTGGCGCTGAAGGAAGATTGCTCCTGTGTTTCGGCCACCATTTGCGGTCAGCCCGTCACCTACAAGCTTGGTGTGCCGGGCCGTCACATCGTCATGAACAGTCTTGCGATGCTTGCCTGCGTGTCGGCGCTCGAAGCCGATCTTGCTATGGCGGCGCTGGCGCTCGCCCATCTCGAAGCGCCGAGCGGCCGGGGTGAGCGTCGGCATGTTGATGCACCGGGGCGGCCCTTTTTGCTCGTCGATGAGAGCTACAACGCCAATCCCGTTTCGATGCGCGCCGCCATCGAAGCTCTCGGCCGCGCCGAACCCGGCCATCGGGCGCGTCGCATCGCCGTTCTCGGCGACATGCTGGAGCTCGGGCCGAATGCGGCCGCGTTGCACCGCGAGCTTGCCGCGCCGCTGGCGCAGGCCGAGGTCGATCTCGTTTTCGCCTGCGGGCCGCACATGCGGGAACTCTTCAACGCGCTGCCGGCAGACCGGCAAGGGTTTTACGCCGAGACCTCCGACGGTCTCATGACGCCGCTGACCGAAGCGATCCATGACGGCGACGTCGTGATGGTGAAGGGGTCGAACGGTTCTCGGATGAAGCCGGTTGTCGCGGCGCTGCTTGCGCTGGGGGATGACGATAGCGAAAGCATCCGGCGCAACAGGGGGGAGGCCTGATGCTTTACGATTTGCTCGCGGGGCTGTCGAAAGATCTGACCGTGCTCAACGTGTTCCGCTACATCACGTTTCGCACCGGCGGCGCCACGCTGACCTCGCTCTTCATCACATTCGTGTTCGGGCCGCGCGTCATTGCCATGCTGCGCGCGCGTCAGCGCCGCGGACAGCCGATCCGCGAAGACGGGCCGCAGACGCATGTCATCATGAAGCAAGGGACGCCGACGATGGGCGGCTTTCTGATCCTCTTCGGGCTGGTGCCGTCGACGCTGATCTGGGCCGATCTCTCGAACCGCTATGTCTGGATCGTCCTTTTCGTGACGCTCGGCTTCGGCGCCGTCGGCTTTGCCGACGACTATCTGAAAGTTTCGAAGATATCGCCCAAGGGCGTGCCGGGCCGCGTGAAGCTCTTCTTCGAGTTCATCATCGCGCTCATCGCCATGTGGGCGCTCGTGTCGGTGGCCAAGGAGCCGCTGGCGACCGCGCTCACCATTCCATTCTTCAAGAGCGTGTTGATCCAGCTCGGCGGCTTTTTCTTCGTCTTCGGCGCGCTCGTCATCGTCGGCTCGTCCAATGCGGTCAACCTGACGGACGGTCTCGACGGCCTGGCCATCGTGCCGGTTATGATTGCAGCGGCGAGCCTCGGCCTCATCGTCTATCTCGTCGGCAACGCCGTCTTCGCCGATTACCTGCAGGTTCACTTCGTGCCCGGCACGGGCGAGCTTGCCGTTTTCTGCGGCGCGCTGATCGGCGCCGGTCTCGGTTTCCTCTGGTACAACGCGCCTCCCGCGATGATCTTCATGGGCGATACGGGCTCGCTCGCGCTTGGCGGCGCGCTCGGTGCGATCTCGGTCGCGGCCAAGCACGAGCTTGTGCTCGCGATCATCGGCGGTCTCTTCGTTCTCGAGGCCGTTTCGGTCATCGTGCAGGTCGCTTCGTTCAAGCTCACGGGCAAGCGCGTCTTCCGCATGGCGCCGCTGCATCATCATTTCGAACAGAAGGGCTGGGCGGAACCGACCGTCGTCATCCGTTTCTGGATCATTGCCGTCGTGCTCGCCATGCTCGGCCTCGCAACACTGAAGTTGAGGTGAAGGCATGATCCCCGTCACCAGCTTCGCGGAACGCACGGTTGCGATTTTCGGTCTCGGCAAGTCCGGGCTGTCGACCGTGCGCGCGCT
The DNA here is from genome assembly GCA_036384055.1 of Parvibaculum sp. Taxonomy (GTDB): domain Bacteria; phylum Pseudomonadota; class Alphaproteobacteria; order Parvibaculales; family Parvibaculaceae; genus Parvibaculum. Next base: position 2,724 of record DASVNC010000340.1, on the reverse strand, counting down.
GGAGGCCGGCGGAGCGCGCGTCGTCGCCTGGGACGATTCCGAGGCGAAACGCGCCGAAGCCGTGAAGGCGGGTGTCACGGTAGAAGATCTGACGGCGCGGAGCTGGAGCGACTTTGCCGCTTTCGTGCTGAGCCCCGGCGTGCCCCTCACGCATCCGGAACCTCATCCGACTGTGAAACTGGCGAAGGCGGCGGGTGTCGAAATCATCGGCGATATCGAGCTTTTCCAGCGCGAAATCCGGAGCCTCGTGCCGGCTTCGAAGATCGTCGCGATCACCGGTACCAACGGCAAGTCGACGACCACGGCGCTGATCGGCCACATGGTGAAGCGCTGCGGCGGCGAGGCGCAGATCGGCGGCAATATCGGCACGCCGGTCCTCGAACTCGATCCGCCGAGGGTTTCGACCGTCTATGTGATCGAAGTTTCGTCCTACCAGATCGATCTGGCGCCGGGCCTCGCGCCCGATGTCGGAATTCTCCTCAACATTACGCCCGACCACATCGACCGCCACGGCACGATCGAAAACTATGCAGCCGTGAAGGCGCACCTGTTCGCGCATCAAGGCGCCAACGACACGGCCATCATCGGTGTCGACGACGCTTTTTCGAGCGATATCTGCACGCGGCTTTCCTCGGCGCGGGCGCAGAAGGTTCTGCCGGTGTCCGTCGGCAAGACGCTCGGCCGCGGCATCTATGTGATCGACGGGCTGCTTTACGACAGCACGGGGACGCAGACGCAGAAGGCGGGAGACTTCCGCCCCCTCAGGACGCTGGCCGGTGCGCATAACTGGCAGAACGCCGCCGTCGCCTATGCGGCGGGCCGGGCGCTCGGCTATCCGCGCGAAAAAATTCTCGCGGCCTTCGAGACCTTTCCGGGCCTCGCGCACCGCATGGAGATCGTCGCCGAGCAGGACGGCGTGCGTTACGTCAACGACAGCAAGGCGACCAATGCGGATGCGGCGTCGAAGGCGCTCGCAACCTACGACAATATCTACTGGATCATCGGCGGAAAATCGAAAGAGGGCGGCATCGAAACTCTGACCGGCTATTTCCCGCGTCTGCGCCGTGCCTATCTCATCGGCGCGGCCTCCGACGAATTCGCTCATACGCTGGAAGGCAAGGTGGACTACGTGCGCTCGCAGACCCTCGATCGCGCGGTCGAAGAGGCGGCGAACGATGCCGGACGGGGCGAAGGCGACCTGCGCGTTGTGCTGCTGTCGCCGGCCTGCGCGTCCTTCGACCAGTTTTCGAGCTTCGAGGAACGCGGCGAAAGCTTCCGCAAATCCGTTCTGAAATATCTTGAAGAGCAGGGGAGGGCCAGCGCATGATCCGCCTGGCGCGCACCAACCGCAGTCAGATCGCCGAATGGTGGTGGACCGTCGACAAATGGACCCTGTTCGGCATTTTCAGTCTGATGCTGATCGGCGGCGTGCTGACGCTGGCGGCCAGCCCCGCCGTCGCCATGCGCATTCATTTGCCGCCGTTCCACTTCGTATACCGGCAGATCGCGTTTCTGGTGCCGACGATCGCGACGATGATCGGTGTTTCGCTGCTCAATGTGCGGCAGGTCCGGCGGCTCGCGGCCATCGTTTTCCTCGTCTCTCTTTTGCTGATGGTGCTGACGCTTTTCATCGGTCCCGAAATCAAGGGCGCGCATCGCTGGCTGCAGATCGGACCATTGGCGATCCAGCCCTCCGAATTCATCAAGCCGAGTTTCATCGTGCTCGCGGCCTGGATGTTCGCTGAAGCGCAACGCACGCCCGGCTTTCCCGGCTCGGCCATCGCGCTCACGCTTTACGTGACGGTCGTCGGCGTGCTGGCGGCCCAGCCCGATTTCGGCCAGCTCATGCTGATTACGATGGTTTTCGGCGCGATTTTCTTCATGGCCGGGCTGTCCTGGCGCTGGATCGGGTCGCTGTTTGCCGTCGCCGTCGTCGGCGCGCTCGTCGCATATACGCTGATGCCGCATGTCGCGAGCCGCGTGGATCGCTTTCTCAATCCGGATTCCGGCGATACCTACCAGATCGACCGCGCTCTCGACGCTTTCCATACCGGCGGGTTCTTCGGGCGCGGCCCGGGCGAAGGCGAAGTGAAGCGCATTCTGCCCGACGCGCATACCGACTTCATTTTTGCGGTTGCCGCCGAAGAATACGGCATTGTCGCCGGTCTTCTCATCATCGGCGTCTTTTCCTTCGTCGTCATGCGCACGCTGTCGCGGGCAATGGAGGAGCACGACCTGTTTGTGCAATTCGCTTCCTGCGGCCTCGTCGCGCTATTCGGATTGCAGGCACTCATCAACATGTCGGTGAATGTCGATCTCATCCCGGCCAAGGGCATGACGCTGCCGTTCATCTCTTATGGCGGTTCGTCGATGATCGCGCTCGGCCTGACGATGGGAATGCTGCTGGCGCTGACCCGCCGCCGCGCCGGCGCTCAGGTCACGCCGCCGAACGGCAAGAGGGGGCACGCATGACGCTGCATCCCCAGGGGCCTGTCGTGATCGCCGCGGGTGGAACCGGCGGGCATCTTTTTCCGGGTCAGGCGCTCGCGCAGGATTTGAGACGCCGCGGCCGCCAGATCGTGCTGCTGACCGACGAGCGCGTGCAGCATTTCGACATACTTTTTCCCGGCGCCGACATATTTGCGGTCCCGTCCGCCACGCCGACCGATCGCGGCCTTGCCGGTCTCGTGCGGGCCGCGCCCGCGATCCTGTCCGGCGTCGCGC
>DASVNC010000339.1:0-14995 GCA_036384055.1 Parvibaculum sp. | reverse complement strand
GCGCAGATAGTCTTCGCGGATGCGCGCCTCCGCCTCGCCGATGAAACGCACCCGGCCCGCCTTCAGATCGTCGCGGCCCGTGCCCAACGGATCATGCACCGTGCCATCGGCATCGGCATAAAGCGCGTTGACCGTGAAGTCGCGGCGCCGGGCATCTTCCAGCCAGTCGCCGGTGAAGGCGACATCGGCGCGGCGGCCGTCGGTTTTCACATCGACGCGGAGCGTGGTGATCTCGAAATGGCGCGTCGGCGTCACCGCCGTCACCGTACCGTGGTCGATGCCGGTCGGCACCACCTTGATACCCCGGGCGGTCAAAAGTTCCGTCACGCGCGCCGGCGTCTCGCTGGTCGCAATGTCGACATCGATGACGGGCGCGCCCAGCAATTCGTTGCGCACCGCGCCGCCGACGAAGCGCGCGCCGGCGCCCAGCGTCTCCATGACGATGCGCGTATCGGGCTCATTCAGCCATGCGGCGCGAGCAAGTTCCTTCGCGGTCATCGTCGGTCTCCCTACTCGGCGAAAATGCGGTCATACATGTTCTTCAACATGCCCGCCGTCGCGCCCCAGATATAATGCCCATTATAAGGCATGGCGTAATATTCGCGCTCTTTCCCCCGCCACATGGCCTTGTGCCGCTCGTGGTTTTTCGGGTTCATCAGGAAGGACAGCGGGACCTCGAAGACTTCCGCCACCTCGCCGTCATGGATGGCAAGCGTGAAGCCCGGCCGAACAAAGCCGACCACCGGCATGATGCGGAAGCCCGTGCCCGTCTCATAGGCGTCCAGAAACCCGGCAATTTCGACAAAGGAGGATTTGAGCCCCACCTCCTCGTCGGCCTCGCGCAGCGCCGCCTCGGCAGCCGTCTCGTCAAGTTCGATCTTGCCGCCGGGAAACGCCACCTGCCCCGCATGATTGCCGAGATGGTCGGAGCGCCGCGTCAGCAGCACGCGCGGCTCGTCGGGATATTCGATCACCGGCACCAGCACGGCGGCGGCGCGCAGCACCGGCTTCTGGTCGCGCTCTGCCCATTCGAGCGGCGACAGATCGCCGTCGCCGCGCGTGACGCGAGGCCCCAGCAGCTCTTCGAGCGACGGCGGCTGCCGGTCCACCCGGGCGAGAATGAGATCGCGGTAAGTCTCCATGCTGGGCGCGGGCCTAGAAGGCCATCTCCTCGGCCGGCATGAAGGGAAAGAAGACGCCGCCCGACCAGACGCCGAACCAGCGTTTACCGTCCCGCTCCTCTTCCGCGCCCAATTCGACGAGATCGTAGAAGACGGCGCGATTGATGAGCGCCTCGAGCCGCGCCCGGATATGGACGTAGGGCGCGGGCTCTCCCGTCGCCTTGTCTATGACGAAACGGATCGGATGGTCAGGGCCCGCCGCCGCGCTGTCGCCGACGCTGGTCGTGAAGCTGAGCCTCTGGTCGCGCCCCTCGCCCTCGACCGTCATCGCCACGGCAAGGAACGGCGCATCGTCCACCCGGATGCCGACCTTCTCAACGGGCGTCACCAGATAGTACTTCCCGTCCTCGTCATGCCGCAGGATGGTCGAAAAGAGCCGGACCAGCCGGTCGCGGCCGATCGGCGTGCCCATGTAGAACCAGGTGCCGTCGCGGGCGATTCGCATGTCGATGTCGCCGCAGAAGTCGGGATTCCACAAATGCACCGGCGGCAGGCCGCGCGCCTTCTTTCCCTCGCTCTCCGCAGCGGAAAGAAGGCCTGAGGGCGCCGCCCCTTTCAGTCCATCCGGCTGTTTTTGTGTCGGCGAGGCCATCTATTCCAAGCTTCCCTGATGCATTGCCGCATAAGCAGCCATAATATCGCCACCGGACCACCGGCCAATGGTGCCAATATAAGGTGGCAATTGGAAACGCGCGCCTATCGCATCAGCGACGGCAGACCCTATACTTAGGTCAATGCAGACACTCAGTGAAGCCGACGGCGACGCCGTCCAGGAAATAGAAGCCTCCGGCGCCAAGATCGCCGCGGCGCGCGCCGCCATTGGCGAAGTGATCTACGGCCAGGAACAGGTGATCGACCAGACGCTGGTCACCGTGCTGGCGGGCGGTCATGCGCTCCTTGTCGGTGTGCCGGGCCTGGCCAAGACGCTCCTCGTTCACACAATGGGCGCGGTGCTCGGCCTGGACGACAAGCGCGTCCAGTTCACCCCCGACCTCATGCCCGCCGACATTCTGGGTTCCGAAGTGCTGGAAGAGACGGAGCGCGGATCGCGCAGCTTCCGCTTCATCAAGGGTCCGGTTTTCTGCCAGCTCCTGATGGCCGACGAAATCAATCGCGCCAGCCCCCGCACCCAGTCGGCGCTCCTGCAGGCGATGCAGGAAAAGCATGTGACGGTCGCCGGCGTCCGCTACGAGCTGCCCTCGCCCTTCCATGTGCTGGCGACGCAGAACCCGCTGGAACAGGAAGGCACCTATCCGCTGCCCGAAGCCCAGCTCGACCGCTTCCTGATGCAGATCGACGTCAATTATCCGGACCTCGAGGCCGAGCGGCGCATGTTGCTGACCACGACCGGCCTCGAGGAAACGAAAATCCGCCCCGCCATGACGGCAGACGACCTGCGCGCCGCGCAGCGCCTCGTCCGCCGCGTGCCGGTCGGCGAAAAGGTCGTGAACGCCATCCTCGAACTCGTCCGCTCGGCCCGCCCCGAAGAAGGGGCCTCGGAAGAAATCGAACGCCATGTCGCCTGGGGCCCCGGCCCGCGCGCCAGCCAGGCGCTGATGCTGGCGGTGCGCGCCCGCGCGCTGATCGACGGGCGTTTCTCACCCTCCGTCGAAGACGTCAAGGCGCTGGCGGCGCCTGTGCTGCGCCACCGCATGGCGCTCAACTTTTCCGCCCGCGCCGAAGGCGTCACCGTCAGCGGCGTCATCGACCGTCTCTGCCGCAACCTAGCCTAGAAGTCAGAGCCATCATGCGGCTTCCCTTCTCGCCTGGCGCCACACCGACAGCGGCGGGTCTGCGCGGACAGGCAGACGCGCTCGCCGAAGCGTTGCCGCCGCTCGTCACCGAGGCCGAACACATCGCCAGCACGGTCGCGCAAGGCGTGCATGGCCGCCGCCGCACCGGCATGGGCGACAGCTTCTGGCAATTCCGCCGCTTCCGCGAAGGCGACACCGCCGCCAATGTCGACTGGCGGCATTCGGCGCGCTCGCGGCACCTCTTCGTCCGCGAAGTCGAATGGGAAGCGGCTGAAAGCGTCTGGATCTGGCGCGACGGTTCGCCGTCGATGGACTATGCCTCCGATGCGGCCTCGACCACCAAGAAGGATCGCGCCACGGTGTTGGCGCTGGCCCTCACCTCGCTTCTCGTGCAGGGCGGCGAAAGCGTCGCCCCGCTTGGCGGCGGCGTCGCCCCGGCGGCGGGACGCACCGCGCAGCGCCGCATGGCTCATGCGCTGCTCGATGCACCGGCGCCGAACGATGCGGCAGGTCTCGATAGTCTGCCGCCGCCTGAACATCTGCCGCGCTACGCGCAGGTCGTTCTCATCTCCGACTTCCTTTCGCCCGCCGAGGAAATCGCCGCCCGCATTCGCGGCTATGCGAAGGACGGCATTCGCGGCCATCTCATCCAGGTTCTCGATCCGGCGGAAGAAGACCTGCCGTTCACCGGCCGCACCGAATTCGAAGGCGTCGAGGAAAACCTGCGCCTGATGATTGGCCGCGCCGAGCGGCTGCGCAGCGCCTATCGCAAGCGTCTCGATCTCCACCGCGACGCCATCATGGAAGCGGCGCGGCGCATCAACTTCACCTTCGCGACCCATCGCACCGACCGCGCGCCGCACACCGCGCTGCTCGCGCTCTACGGCGCGCTGTCCGGCGAGATCGACGCCCGCCGGGCGCCGAGGCCCGGAGCCTGAGCCGCGATGTTGCATCTCGGCCCTCTCGCCTTTGCCGCGCCGTGGATGCTTCTCGGCCTCGCCGTGCTGCCCGCGATCTGGTGGCTGCTGCGCATCAGCCCGCCGCTGCCCAAGCGCGTGCGCTTTCCGGCCATCCGGCTTCTCGTCGGCCTCGCCCATGAAGAGGAAACCCCGGCGCATACGCCGCTCTGGCTCGTGATCCTGCGTTCGGTTCTGGCCGCGTTGATCGTGCTGGCGCTCGCCGACCCGCTCTGGAACCCGGCACCGGCCGTCACCGGCAGCGGCCCGCTGCTCATCGTCATCGACAATGGCTGGGCGGGCGCAACGCACTGGCGCGAACGCATCGACGCAATGGACCCCTTGATCGACGGCGCGCGCCGCAACAACCGCCCGGTGCTCGTCGTCGGCACCGCGCCGGCGGCAACCGCGCCCGAACTCAATTTCGGCTCGGCCGACGACGCGGTCGCCCGCACCCGCGCGCTGCAGCCCCGACCCCTCGCGCCTGACCGCCTCGGCCTGATCGCGCGCCTGGAAGCCGCCTCGACGACGCCGCGGAACGGCGTGCAGACGGTCTGGCTTTCAAACGGCGTCGATGACGGCAGCGCGGCGGAATTTTCGAGCCGCCTGTCGAAGCTCGCCGGAAGCGGCGGCCTCGAAGTCGTGGAGCCGCGCGGCGACGAACTGCCGCTCGCCCTTCAGCCGCCCGCGACCGAAGGCGACGCCTTCATTGCAACGGTCCTGCGCGCCGCCAGCGCCACCAAGCAATCGGGCAGCGTTCACGCCCTCGACCATGACGGCAGCATCATCGGCGAAGCGCCTTTCGCCTTCGCCTCCGGCGAGACCAAGGCCGAAGCACGCTTCACGCTGCCGCTCGAACTCAGAAACCGCATCGCTCGCCTCGACATCGCGGGCGAAACCTCGGCGGGCTCGACCAGCCTCGTCGACGAACGCTGGCGCCGCCGCACCGTCGGTCTCGTCTCGGGCTCCTCCATCGAGGAGGCGCAGCCGCTTCTCTCCGATCTCTATTACCTGCAACGCGCCATCGCGCCTTACGCCGAAATCCGCACCGCATCGCGCGAGCGCGGCGCGAAAAGCGAAATCGAAGACCTTCTGTCCGCGCCGCTTTCGGTGCTCGTGCTGGCGGACGTCGGCAATCTGACCGCCACCGACCGCGACGCCATCGAGCATTTCGTCGGCGATGGCGGCGTGCTGCTGCGGTTCGCGGGATCCAAGCTCGCGAGCCAGGCGGGCGCCGGCGACGATCTGATTTCAGTGCCGCTGCGCACCGGCGGCCGCGCGCTCGGCGGGGCGCTCTCCTGGACCAATCCGCAGCATCTCGCCCCCTTCGAGGCAGGCAGCCCATTCTACGGCCTGACGCTGCCCGACGACGTGACCGTCTCGCGCCAGGTGCTGGCCGAACCGACCATCGATCTCTCCAGCCACACCTGGGCGCGGCTGCAGGACGGCACACCGCTCGTCACCGCGACGACGCGCGGCAAGGGCCTTGTCATCCTCTTCCACGTCACCGCCAACAGCGAATGGTCGAACCTGCCGCTGTCCGGTCTCTTCGTCGAAATGCTGAGGCGCGTCATCGCGCTCTCGCAGGGCGTCGCCTCGAAGGATCAGAACGCCGGCGATGAAACCACGCTGAGCCCGGTGCGTTCGCTCGACGGCTTCGGCCGTCTCGGCAATCCGCCTGCCACCGCAACGCCGGTCGCCGTCGCCGGCTTCGACGCAACGCCGATCACGCCGCGCCACCCGCCGGGGCTCTACGGTCCCGCCGACAGCCCGCGCGCGCTCAATCTTGTGCGGCCGGGCTTCAAACTCGAACCGCTGGGCGCGCTGGCCGGCGTCTCATCGCGCCACCCTTACGCGATGAGCGCCGAGACGCGGCTGAAATCATGGACGCTGGCGCTGGCGCTGCTGGTGCTGATCGCCGACGGCATCGCCGCGCTCTATGTGACCGGCCTCTTCGATGCGACGCCGATCCGCCGCCGTCGCCGCCGCGGTACGCTGCTGCCCGTTCTGGCGCTCGCCCTCGCCGCCCTCGCAATGTTTCACGCCGAACCCGCCCGCGCCGCCGATGCCGACGATTTCGCGCTGAAGGCCGCGACCGACACCCATCTCGCTTTTGTCGTCACCGGCGATCAGGCGACCGACGACATCAGCCGCGCCGGACTGCGCGGCCTGTCCGACGTGTTGCGCGCCCGCACCGCCTTCGAGCCCGCCGATCCGATCGGCGTCGATGTCGGCCACGACGAACTTGCCTTCTTTCCCCTGCTCTACTGGCCGATGACGCCGGGGCAGGAAAATCTCTCGGCCGAAACGCTGGCCCGCATCGACACCTATATGAAGAACGGCGGCACGATCCTTTTCGACACGCGCGATCAGGACCGTGCGCTGTCCGGCCAGCCCGGCCCCGGCACGGAGACCCTGCGCCGCCTGATGGGCCGCCTCGATCTCCCGGCGCTGGAGCCGGTGCCAGAAACCCATGTGCTGCGGAAGTCCTTTTATCTGCTGCACAGTTTTCCCGGCCGCTGGGCGGGCGGGCAGGTCTGGGTGGAAACCGGCAAGGGCCCGGCGGATGGCACGAAGGATGCGGGTGGCCGCGCCAATGACGACGTGTCTTCCATCGTCGTCGGCTCCAACGATTACGCCGCCGCCTGGGCGCGCGATGCGCAGGGCCGGCCGATGTTCCCCTGCGAACCCGGCGGCGAGGAACAGCGCGAAATGGCGGTGCGATTCGGCGTCAATCTTGTGATGTACGCGCTGACCGGAAACTACAAATCCGATCAGGTTCATGTGCCCGCCCTTCTCGAACGGTTGGGACAGTGACGCCATGACCCCATCCGCCGCGCCGTCCATCTCCTGGGACATCGTTTTCGAGCCGTCGCTGCCCGGCGCGCTGATTGCGCTGCTCGCCATCGCCGGCATCCTCGTCATCGCCTACTCCGCCTGGCGCGGCGCACGCGGCACGCCCTGGCGCACCGCCGCATTCGCCGCCTTGCTGCTGACGATCCTCAATCCGACCATGCGCCAGGAAGATCGCCAGCCCGTGCCGGACGTTGCCGCCATCGTCATCGACAAAAGCGAGAGCATGGACATCGGCAAGCGCACGGCGGAGGCGCAGGCCGCACTCGCGCATGTCATGGCGAGCCTGAAGGACATATCCGGCATCGAAACCCGCATCGTCACCGTCGAAGGCGGCGCGGGCGGCGGCGGCGAAAGCGGAGAAGGCACGCTCGCCTTCGGCGCTCTCGACCACGCGCTGGCCGACGTGCCGCGCGAGCGCGTCGCGGGCGCGATCATCATTACCGACGGCGAAGTGCATGACGTGCCGAAAAGCGCCCGCACGCTCGGCTTCGACGCACCGGTGCATGAACTGGTTGTCGGCCGCAGGAACGAGAAAGACCGCCGCCTCACCATCGTCGAGGCCCCGCGCTTCGGCATCGTCGACGAGCCGGTGAAGCTCGCCTTCCGTGTCGATGACACAGGCGCGGACGCAGCGACGGGCCAGACCGCGCCCGTCTCCATTTCCATCGACGGCGCCGAGACGATGAAGACCGACGTCCCCGTCGGCAAGACGACCGAAGTTTCGCTGGCGCTGAAGCATGGCGGACCGAACGTCATCGAGATCGACGTCGCGCCCGGCCCCGACGAATTGACGCTCCTGAACAACCGCGCCGTCGTCGTCGCCAACGGCATCCGCGACCGGCTGCGCGTGCTGCTCGTGTCGGGCGAGCCGCATCCGGGCGAGCGCACATGGCGCAACCTGCTGAAGGCCGACCCCTCCGTCGATCTCGTTCATTTCACGATCTTGAGGCCGCCCGAGAAACAGGACGGCACGCCGATCAACGAGCTGTCGCTGATCGCCTTTCCGACCCGCGAGCTTTTCGTCGACAAGCTCAGCCAGTTCGATCTCATCGTCTTCGACCGCTTCAAGCGGCAGGGCGTGCTGCCGCTCGAGTATTTTTCGAACATCGCCGAATATGTCGAGAATGGCGGCGCGGTGCTGGATTCCGCCGGTCCCGCTTTCGCCTCGCCCTTCTCGCTCTATCGCACGCCCTTGGCCGCGATCCTGCCGGCGCAGCCGACCGGCGACATTACGCTGGGCGGCTTCCGGCCCGCGATCACCGCGACGGGCCGCAAACATCCCGTCACCGCCGATCTCCCGGGCGGCAACGCCAATCCACCGCAATGGGGCCGCTGGTTCCGCGTCATCGACAGCAAGGTCGATCACGGCAATGTGTTGATGGAAGCACCGGGCGGAAAACCGCTGATGGTTCTCGACCGCGCCGGCAAGGGCCGCGTCGCGCAGATCATGTCCGACCAGCTCTGGCTCTGGTCGCGCGGCTATGAAGGCGGCGGCCCGCAGGCCGAACTTCTGCGCCGTCTCGCCCACTGGCTGATGAAGGAGCCCGATCTCGAGGAAGAAAATCTGTCGGCCTCGATCGAAGGCGCGACGCTCGCCGTGAAGCGCCGCACCATGTCCGACACGACGCCGCCCGCCGAAGTGACGACGCCGTCGGGCAAGACCAGCGAGTTGAAGCTCGATCAGGTCGCGCCCGGCCGTTTCGAAGCGCGCATGCCCGCCCGCGAACTCGGCCTCTACCGCGTGACGCAAGGCGACCTCAGCGCGGTGACGGCGGCGGGCCCTCTCAACCCGAAGGAATTCGCCGACGTCCGCGCCACCGACGAGATCCTGAAACCCATCGTCGCCGAAACCGGCGGCGGCATCTATTGGGTCGGCGAAAATGCCGATGCGACGCCCGACATCCGCGCCGTCCGCGCCGGCCACGACGCGGCAGGCGACAACTGGCTCGGCCTGCGCCGCAACGAGCAATATCTGGTCCGCGCCGTCCGCCAGGTGCCGCTGCTCTCCGGCCCGCTGGCGCTGCTGGTCATCGCCGGCGCGCTCGCTCTCGCCTGGCGCCGCGAAGGCCGCTGATCCCTCGCCTTTCTGACTTTTTCCGTCCTTCGCGCTTGCCCCCGCGACAGTCCCGGCGTAATGTCGGGATGTTATATTATTACATATCGGGGAGCGGCCATTGGGGACCGTCACATTTCTGGGCGCGAGCGTATGGCATCGCCTCGCCTTCGCCGCCGCAGCAGCCGCCATCCTGTGGCTTGCCGTTCTCTGGGCGCTGGCATGAGCGATCCCGTCATCACCGTCAGCGACCTGACGCTTGCCTATGATCGCAAGCCCGCCGTCCATCACGTGAACGGCAGCTTCGGGAAGGGCAGCCTCACTGCCATCGTCGGCCCGAACGGCGCCGGAAAATCGACGCTGCTGAAATCCATCGTCGGCCTCATCGCGCCGAGCGAAGGCCGCATCGACCGCCACGGCTTGAAACGCCTCGACCTCGCTTACCTGCCGCAGCAGGCGGAGATCGACCGCAGTTTCCCGATCACCGTCGCCGACACGGTGGCTCTCGGTCTATGGCGCGACACCGGCATTTTCGGCGGCGTCAGCGCCGCCGGCCGCCGCCGCGTCGTTGAGGCGCTGGCGAGCGTCGGCCTGCACGGCTTCGCACAAAACCCCGTCGGCAATCTTTCCGCCGGCCAGTTCCAGCGCGTGCTCTTTGCCCGCCTGCTCGTCCAGGACGCCGCCCTCATTTTGCTCGACGAGCCATTCGCCGCCATCGACGAGCGCACGACCGCCGACCTGATGGGCGTCGTCGCCCGCTGGCATGGCGAGGGACGCACCGTCGTCGCGGTGCTGCACGACACCGAAGACGTGCGCGCGCATTTTCCTCAAACGCTGCTGATGGCGCGCGAGCTGATCGGCTGGGGACCGACCTCCGAGGTTCTCACCGACGGCAATCTTCGCCGCGCGCGCGCGCTCGCCCAGTACTGGAACGAAGGCCACTCCCACGCAGCGCACGGGAGAGCCGCATGAACCTCTATGCGCATCTGATCCAGCCCTTCGCCGATTACGGCTTCATGCGCCGCGCGCTGGTCGCATGCCTTGCGCTCGCCTTCGGCTCCGGCCCCATCGGCACGTTTCTGGTGCTGCGCCGCATGAGCCTGATGGGCGATGCGATGAGCCACGCAATTCTGCCCGGCGCCGCCATCGGCTTCCTCGTCGCCGGCCTCTCGCTCTGGGCCATGTCGGCGGGCGGCCTCGTCGTCGGTCTCGCCGTCGCGCTGCTCGCCGGCGTCATCAGCCGCACCACGGCGCTCCGCGAAGATGCAAGCCTTGCGGGTTTCTATCTCATCAGCCTCGCCGCCGGCGTCCTCATCGTCTCGACGCGCGGCTCGAACATCGACCTGCTGCATGTTCTCTTCGGCAGCATTCTCTCCGTCGATAACGAGGCCCTGCTGCTGGTCGCCTCGATTTCGACCCTGTCGCTGGTGACGCTCGCGCTGATCTATCGCCCGCTGGTCGCCGAATGCTTCGACCCGGGTTTCCTGCGCGCCATCGCGGGTCGTGGCTCGCTTTATCACGTGATCTTCCTCGCCCTCGTCGTCGTCAATCTCGTCGCCGGTTTCCAGTCGCTCGGCACGCTGATGGCGGTCGGCCTGATGATGCTGCCCGCCGCCGCCGCGCGCTTCTGGGCCATCGAAGTCTGGTCGCTCGCCGCCGTGTCCATCGCGGTCGCGTTTCTCTCCGGCTGGGCGGGACTTCTCCTCTCCTATAATTTCGACATGCCGTCCGGCCCCGCGATCATCCTGACGGCAGGCGTTTTCTATGCGCTCTCCATCCTCGCCGGACGCCACGGAAGCCTGCGCGCGCGCTATTTCCCCGGCGCCCATTTCCACAGCGCCCCGGAGAAAACGTCATGAGAACAGCAGCAGCCGCGCTTGCCTTCGGTCTCGCTCTCGTCTCGACGCCCGCGCTGGCGAAAGAGGTGAGCGTTGTCGCCTCCTTCAGCGTTCTCGGCGACATCGTGAAGGAAGTCGGCGGCGACAAGATCGCGCTCACGGTGCTTGTCGGCCCGGATGGCGACGCGCATACCTTCGAGCCGAGCCCCGCCGACGCGAAGACGCTCGCCAATGCCGACCTGCTGGTCGTCAACGGTCTGGGACTGGAATCGTGGTTGCCGAAACTCGCCGCGGCGTCCGGCACCAATGCGCGCTTTGCCACCGCGAGCTTCGGTGTCCTGCCGCGCGACATGAACGAGGACGGCAAGGACATCACCGATCCGCATGCCTGGCAGTCGCTGTCGAACGGCGCGATCTATGTCCGCAACGTCGAGGAGGCGTTGGAGAAGGTCGATCCGGCCGACGCCCCTACCTTCAAGGCCAATGCCTCGAAACTTCTTGCCGAACTTGCCGGCCTCGACCAATGGACGCGCCAGCAGCTTGCCGCCGTGCCTGCCGACAAGCGCAAGGTCATCACCACGCATGATGCCTTCGGCTATTTCGGCGCGGCCTACGGCGTGACCTTCCTCGCGCCCGAAGGCATCAGCACCGACTCCGAACCGAGCGCCAAGGGCCTCGCCGCGCTCACCGACCAGATAAAGCGGGAACACATCAAGGCGCTCTTCATCGAGAACATGACCGACCCGCGCTTGATGCAGACGATCTCGAAGGAGACCGGCGCCGAGATGGGCGGCGAGCTTTACTCCGACGCCCTTTCGGCGCCGGACGGCCCCGCGCCGACCTATCCCGGCATGTTCCGCAACAACGTCCCGAAACTCGTTGCGGCGATGTTGAAGAATTGACCGCCGTCAGGCCCGCTCCGCCTTGGCCTCTGCCGAGACGCGCTTCGGCACCGGCTTGGTGATCGCCCCATGCGCATGACCGAAGGCGCCGAGGTCGAGCTCGCGGTAGAGCAGCCGCTGCGGATCGACCGGCCCGGGCATCGTCAGACGCCCCGCCGGCACCGGGCCGAAACCGACCTTCACGTAATAGGGCTCGTCGCCGACAAGGATGACCAGCCGGTAGCCCAGCGCCTTGGCGTCGGCGAGCCCACGCTGCATCAGTTTGATGCCGCAACCCTTGCCGCGCAGTTGCGGCTCGACGGCCAACGGCCCGAGCATCAGCCCATCCACGCCGCCGATGACGATGGGCCAGAAACTCAAGCTGCCAACCAGCCGCCGCTCTGCGCCCTCGCCCATGAAGGCGACATAGCAAAGCTCGGGCACGGCCGTGTTGCCGTCGCGCAAACGCTGCGCGGTTTTGGCATGGCGGCCGGGGCCGAAGGAAAGATCGAGGAGCGCTTCGATGGCGGCCGCGTGCTCGGGCCGCTCTAGTTCGATCTCAAACATGGGATCAGGTCTTTCGGGTCTGTGGGCGGACTGATTATCGGCGTCCGCCGCAAGGCCGCGGGCTCGAAGCCCGGCGCCTCATGCGCGACGGCGCGCCTTTCCGAGAGCCCGGAGGCCCTCGAAGCCAATTCGTCGTCGCAGTGTCGTAACCCGTGTCATCTCTGGACCTGAATGGCCGAACGGGACTTTCCCCGTTGCGGAAGGCAGGCCGATAGCATGGCCCCGCCCCGGCGTAAAGCGCAAGTCTGCGGCGAAAGTCCTGAAAAGGCTGGAAGGCCAAGGGTTTCATCAGCTAGCGTTCCCGCCAAATCCGGACCCGGCCGGCGCGCGGCCGAAGGCAAACGACAGATCAGGGAGAAAACCGATGGGACTTCTCGAAGGCAAGGTGGTGCTCGTCACCGGCGCCGCCGGCGGCATCGGCAAGGAATGCGCGATGATCGCGGCGAAGCAGGGCGCCAAAGTCGTCGTCAACGACCTCGGCGGCTCGGTCAAGGGCGGCGATGAAGGCAACGCCTCGGCCGCGCAGAAAACGGTCGACGAGATCAAGGCGGCGGGCGGCGAAGCGGTGGCCAACTCCGACAGCGTCTCGCTGAAGTCGGGCGCCGAGAACATGATCGCCCAGGCGCTCGACACCTTCGGCGGCCTGCACGCGATCATCAGCCCGGCGGGTATTCTGCGCGACGGCATGTTCCACAAGATGCCCGACGAAGACTGGGACGCCGTTCTCGAAGTCCATCTGAAGGGCAGCTACAACATCACCCGCGCCGCGATCAATCATTTCCGCGAGCAGCAGGAAGGCAGCTTCGTCCTCTTCACCTCGACGTCGGGCCTCATCGGCAATATCGGCCAGGCGAACTACGCCGCCGCCAAGATGGGCATCGCCGGTCTCTCGCGCATCATCGCAATGGAAGGCGCGGCAAAGAACGTCCGCTCCAACATCGTCGCGCCCTTCGCCTGGACGCGCATGATCGCGACGATCCCGGTCAAGGACGAGGCCTCCGCCAAGCGCGTCGAGCGCATGAAGAACGCGATGCGCGCCGAACAGGTCGGCAACTTCTCGGTGGCGCTCGCCGCGCCGTCCTGCACGACCAGCGGCCAGATCTTTTCGGTTCGCGGCAACGAGATCATCCTCTTCTCGCAGCCCCGCCCCGTGAAAAGCGTCGCCCGCACCGACGGCTGGACGCCGGAGACGATCCTCTCGCACGGCATCCCGGCGATGGAAGGCGGCTACACCGACCTCGGCAACACCGGCTCAGTGTTCACCTGGGAACCGGTGTAAGACTTCAAACAATTCGTCATGGCCCGACTTGATCGGGCCATCCATCCTCCTTCTCGCTGACAAAAGATGGATGCCCCGCTTGAAGCGGGCATGACGAAAGAAGAAAAAGAAAGGCGCGACTCGAATGTCGCGTCTTTTTTATTTTAGTAGTAGTGGCGTAGCTCGCACAAACGCGGCGTCGGCTTCCACTCGGCCGCCAGCTTCTCCCCATTTATTTTCTCGGCTGGCGTCATCGTGGAGCGGATCGCGCCGAGGAGTTTTGCTTCGTATGCCCTGTCCTTCTCAGTAAAGACGCGTTTTTCGGCCAGCAGGTACCACTTGTAGGCGACGGCCAAGTCGCGGTGCGGTGCGCCGGCCGGACACTTGTCGGGCTCGCATGAAAGGTTCGTAAGGCCTGACTCATTGTAATAGAGATCACCCATCGACATTTGCGACAGCGGCTCGCCCTGTTCTGCCGCCGCCGATAGATGATGGAATCCAGCGTCGAAGTCTGGCTCTCCACCATTCCCGAAGATCAACATCGCAGCGAGTTGCGATTGCGCGTCGCAGTCGCCTTGATCGGCAAGCTTCCACATGATGCGTCTTGCTTCCGCAATATTACCCGCGCGCTCAAGATCGATAGCTTGAAGGAACTCATCCTCGGCCAAAGCGAAGTTCGAAGCAAAAAAAAGCCCCACCGCAAGGACAGTGAAAAACAGCTTCATTTTACCCCCCAATTTCTTCGAGTCCGCCGCGCGCGACTTCCTACATCAAAGAAGGTGACGCGGTTCGCAGGCTTTGGGATAGGGATGCCACTCAGTTGCCATCGCCTCCCCTCGCAATTTCTGCGCAGCCGTCATCCGGCTACGAATATCGGCAAGCGCTTCCGCAACATATGTCTTCTCACCCTCATAGTAAGCGCCGTGCTCCGCAAGCAAGTACCATTTGTAAGCAACAACTATATCGTATATGCAATTTTCTCGGCACACGTAGGTCGATTTATCCCGCGCAAAGGCGAGATCGCCGAGGGCCACTTGTCCCTTCGGTTGTCCCGCATTGGCGGCGTCCTCGAAAAACTTGAAGGCCGCGGCCTTATCCATCTTCACTCCCAAGCCAAGCCACAGCAGATGTCCGTACCGATATTGAGCATCGCAATCGCCGTGCTCCGCGAGCAGTTGCCACAACTTCGCAGCCTCAGAATAATTTCCACGATCATACCAACGCACTCCCATAGCATAGGAATCCAGAGGGTCGTCGTAAGTGCCGCAACTGGTCAGCAATACCGCCGCGACCGCAAGCATTGCCGCATGAATCCTCATCGCTCGTTCCCCCTAGTGTCGCGACACCCGCTTCTTCTCTTTCACCTGACCAAGATCGCCAACCCACCGCGCCTTGCCCGGCCCGAATTCCTCCGCCGCGAAATCGACGAAGGCCCGCACCTTGGCGGAGAGGTGCCGCGTATGCGGATAGATGACATGCAGCGTCAGCGGCGGCGGCGCCCAGTCGTCGAGCACCGAGACGAGGCGGCCTGCGCGCAAGGCTTCATGGCAGATGAAGTCCGGCGAAGCGGAGAAGCCGAGCCCAGCCATCAACACGCCCTCCATCGCATCGGCATTGTTGCAGAGAAGCGGCCCCTTCATCTCGATCTGCA
>DASVNC010000338.1:0-17830 GCA_036384055.1 Parvibaculum sp. | reverse complement strand
GATCGGCGACCACCTGCTCGCCCGCCAGTGGATCGACCGCATGCAGATCCTCGATCCCGAGCGTATGCCCAGGCGCGAACGCGCCGTCGAGGCGGCCCGCCGCATCGTCCGCGAAAGACCGCCGGTCGTCTCCGCCGGCGTCGCCAGCCTCGCCAACCGCCGCGCGCCGCTGCGCAGCGAGCGCTCCGACCTGCGTCTGGTGAAGGCGGCCGCCGGTCAGAGCGAACAAAAATCTTGAGGTTTTAGGGCGGGCTGCAAACAAAAAGGCCGGCGGTTAACGCCGGCCTTTTCAACTTGAACGGCGAAACCGCTACGCCGCGGCGCCGCGGCGATCCTCGGCAATGGTCACATTCTCGGGCGACAGCGCCGCACGGCCGAGAATATCGTCCGAAATCTTTTCGGCGATCATGATTGTCGGCGCATTCGTGTTGCCGCCGACAAGCGTCGGCATGACCGAAGCGTCGACCACGCGCAGACCTTCGATCCCGCGCACTTTGCACTTTGCATCGACAACGGCCATCGGATCGTTGCCCATCTTGGCGGTGCCGACGGGATGATAGATCGTCTCGGCATTTTCGCGCACCCAGGTGTCGATTTCCGCGTCGCTCTGCTTGTCGGCGCCCGGACTGAATTCCGGACCGCGATAGGGGTCCATCGCGCGCTGGCCCATGATGTTGCGCACGAGGCGCGTGCCGTCGCGCAGCGTCCGGCGATCCGTCTCCGTCGCAAGATAGTTCGGCTGAATGAGCGCGTGATCGGCCGGATCGAGCGACTTCAGCGCCACATGGCCGCGGCTTTCCGGCCGGAGCTGGCAGAGATGGATCGTGAAACCATGCCGATCCGACTTGATGCGGGCGTGATCGCGCATCATGGCCGCGACAAAGTGGAGCTGGATATCCGGAACTTCGAGCTCCGGCCGCGTCTTCAGGAAGCCGCCGGATTCGAGCGCCTGCGATGCGCCAAGCCCGGTCTTGAAGAACGTGTACTGCATGCCCGTCATGAGCTGGCGCACAATGTTCATCTGGCTGTGCAGCGTGATCGGCTGCGTACACTCGTAGAGGACCGTGCAGTCGAGGTGATCTTGCAGGTTCTGGCCGACGCCCGGAAGATCGGCGACGACATTAACGCCGAACTTGCGCAGGTATTCGCCGTTGCCGATGCCCGAAAGCAGCAGCAGCTGCGGAGAGTTGACGGCGCCGCCGGAAAGAATGACCTCCTTGCCCGCGCGAACCGTCTTCGTCTCGCCGTTCTGCGTGTACTCAACGCCGACGGCCCTCTTGCCCTCGAAAAGAATGCGGTTGGTCATCGCCTTCACCTCGACCTTGAGGTTCGGCCGCGACATGGCGGGCGCGAGATAACCGACGGCGGCGCTGCAACGCTTGTTGTCCTTGATCGTCAGCTGGTAGGGGCCGACGCCTTCCTGCTGCGGGCCGTTGAAGTCGTCCGTATAAGGAAGGCCTGCCTGCTTGCCCGCCTCGACGAAAGCGTCGAACAGCACATTGGTCTTCAGCGGATTGGAAACGCCGAGCGGGCCATCGCCGCCGTGGAAGGCGCTGGAGCCGTTCTCGTTGCCTTCCGCCCGGCGGAAATAAGGCAGCACATCGGCAAAGCCCCAGCCTTCGAGGCCCATCTGGCGCCAAAGGTCGTAGTCGCGCGCATGGCCGCGGATATAGATCATGCCGTTGATCGACGACGAGCCGCCAAGCACCTTGCCGCGCGGCCAGAAAAGCTTGCGGTTGTTCAGGTTCGGCTGGCCTTCGGTGTAGTAGTACCAGTTGACCATCTCGGTGCCGATGAGCTGTGCAACGCCGGCCGGCATGTGGATAAGGAAACTTGAATCCTTGCCGCCCGCTTCCAGCAGCAGAACCTTGTTGGCCGGATTTTCCGAGAGCCTGTTCGCCAGCACGCAGCCCGCGCTGCCGGCGCCGATGATGATGTAGTCGAAATCACTCATTTGACGGATCGTTTCCTTTGTTGCCGGCTGGGTCGCAACCCTGAAACGGACGGCCTTGGCGGACAAGCGCAAATGCGCCGGATGCCTGCGGCCAGCCCCGATTCCCTCTCCGGTCGGATTTTGTCGCGATTGTCAGCAATCGTGAAAGCTGACGCAAGCGTCAATTTGGAGCACATCTCTCTGATTTGGACCAATTAACAAAATATGGCCCCCCGTCCTAGCCTCCTCGATAAATTTTCATTAACCCTGTAGGTCTATCTTTCCTATACGAAGCGCCCGATTCTGTGCGGCGTTCACTGAGAGCCTGACGAATGACGACTGACAAAGAAGAGCGTCGGCGTTACCCGCGCGTCCCTGTGGCCGTGAAGGGCCGCTTTCTCGCGCCCGATGGCTCGGAATACCCCTGCTCCATCCGCGATATGTCGCTCTCGGGCATCGCGCTCATCACCGACGCGCAGATGCAGCCGGGCGAACACGTCATCGTCTATCTGGACGACTTCGGCCGCTTCGAGGGCATGGTCGCCCGCCTTTTCGACGGCGGCTTCGCCATTGAAACGGCGCTGACGGGACCGCGCCGCGAGCGCGTCGCCGAGCGCCTGGCTGCCTATGCCAAGGGCGGCGAAGCGGCCGCCGCCAAGCGCGTCTTCGCCCGCTACTCGCCGCAGGATGCCGGCATCGAGGAAAGCTCGGTTCTGACCCTTCCCGACGGCAAGACGGCGCCCTGCCGCATCGTCGATATGTCGCTCGGCGGCGCTAACGTCGCCACCGAGTTGCGCGCGCCCATCGGCACGCATGTCTCGATCGGCCGCATGAAAGGCCGCGTCGTCCGTCACACCGCCGAAGGCATCGCCATCGCCTTCACCGATATTCCCGAGCGCGCGTCGGCCCTGTCGCGTCCTTTCGGTTAGCCTCAAGTCCCTTTAGACTGCCGCCAGATCAAACGGGGGCGGCATGACCGGGCAAATTCTCAGCTACACATTGAACGACGGCGTCGCGGTGCTCGCGATGGATGACGGCCGCGCCAACGCGCTTGGCCACGCCATGATCGAGGCGCTGAAATCGGCGCTGCTGCGCGCCGAAGGCGAAGCCAGGGCGATCCTGATCATGGGCCGCGAAAGGCGCTTCAGCGCCGGCTTCGATCTGCAGGTGATGGCATCCGGCACCGAGAACGTCGTGCCGCTGGTCACAGCGGGCGCCGAACTCCTGTTGGACATCTACACACACCCGCTGCCCGTGGTCATCGGCTGCACCGGCCACGCTATGGCGGCAGGCGCCCTGTTGCTGCTTGCCGCCGATGTGCGCATCGGCGCCGAAGGCGACTTCAAGATCGGCCTGCCCGAAGTCGCGATCCAGATGACAATGCCGATCTTCGGCCTGGAACTCGCGCGCGACCGGCTCGCCCGCAATCATCTGACCGCCGCGGTCAGTCAGGCGCGCATCTACACGCCTGTCGAGGCGGCGCAGATCGGTTATCTCGATGCGACGGCGCCCGCCGCCGCCCTTTTTGAAACCGCTCTTGCCCGCGCGCGCGAACTGGCTGCGCTGCCGCAGCCCGCTTTCCGTAATACCAAACGCAAGGAACGCGCGGCGACGGTCGCTCTCATTCGCGAAACGCTGAAGTCGGATTCGCGCAGCTTCGACGGCGCGGCAAGCTAGCCGCAGAGCAGCGGAACGCGCTAAAATCCGCCGGCGATTTCATTGATTCCAGAGGTGACGACATGACGATATCGATGCTCCGGCGGCTTGGGTTTATCCCCCTTTCCCTGATGCTCGCATTCGGCCTCGTCGCCCTTCCGGACGCGGCCCATGCCGATTGCAGCCCGACCAGCACCAACGGCATCCTGGGCGGTCTCGGCGGCGCGGTTGTCGGCGGCCTGCTCGGCTCCACGATCGGCGGCGGATCCGGCAAGACCATCGCCACCATCGGCGGTGCGCTGGCCGGCGGCCTGATCGGCAACAACCTGATGTCGAAGCTGAACTGTCAGGATCAGGGCTATCTCGGCAACAGCACCGAGCAGAGCCTCGACAGCGGCCAGCCGGTCAGCTGGCGAAATCCGGACAGCGGCACCTACGGCACGGTGACGCCGACAAAAACCTACAATTCCGACCAGGGCCAGTATTGCCGCGAGTATCAGCAGACCGTCTACATCGACGGAAGGCCGCAGAAAGGCTACGGAACAGCCTGCCGGCAGCCGGATGGCAGCTGGAAGATCGTCAGTTGACGTCGGAATTTACCCGCCTTTAAGCCTGGCGGAAAGATTGCCGGACGGACATCAACGACCTTTCAGATTGCCCATGCGGCCGGATGCCGAAACGGCGGGATTCCGGCTCCCTCCGCCAATCGCTTGTATTTCTTCGGGAAATTTCGTCGCCGCGTTTCGTAGCCGGCGGTAGGCGGCTGGTTGCATAAAATTAGACGCAAACTCGATTCAAAGACGTCTCCAATTCATCTCAAAACCGCTGACCTGACTTAAATCGGGAAAAATCTCCGCCTGCCATCTTGCTCACACAGGACAGGAAGTCCTGCTCGACGGGTACAAGTGGTGGGTGTGCAAGTGAGAAATCTTTTTCTTTGTGCCGTGGCGGCAGGAGCTGCCATCTGGCTCGGAGGGTGTCAGGCGACTGGCAGCCTCGGCGAACTGAGCGGAGCGCCGACAGGCGGCGCGCTGACCGAAGCGGCCTATATGCCGGTCGGGCAGCAGGTGGTTCCTCCCTATGGCTACATCGCCTTCTGCCTGCGCAACCGGCATGAATGCGAAGGCGGCACGGATCAGCCGAAGAATGTGGCGCTGACGCCGGAACGCTGGACGGAACTCAACGCGGTCAACGACTACGTCAACCGCAACATTCCGCAGATCGAGGACATCGACAATTACGGTGTCACCGAATACTGGGCCTATCCGAATGCGCGCGGCGGCGACTGCGAAGATTTGGCGATGCTGAAACGCAAGCTCCTCATCGAGCGCGGCTGGCCGCAGGAAGACGTGCTCATCACGGTCGTGCGTGAATGGAACGGTGACGGCCATGCCGTGCTGGTCGTCGCGACCGACAAGGGCGACTATGTGCTGGACAACAAGAACTGGGCGATCGTGTCCTGGGCGGACGCGCCCTACACCTGGGTGAAGCAGCAGTCGCAGAAGCGCCCGTACATCTGGGTCAATCTCGACCAGCGCTCATTCCTGACCGCCGCCAACGACACGCTGCCCGCGCTCGGCGCGCCCATT
The DNA here is from genome assembly GCA_036384055.1 of Parvibaculum sp. GTDB lineage: Bacteria > Pseudomonadota > Alphaproteobacteria > Parvibaculales > Parvibaculaceae > Parvibaculum. The sequence continues at coordinate 12,652 of DASVNC010000338.1, read as the reverse complement.
CCCTTCATCGCGGCGATCGACAAGATCACCGCGAAATCGCAAGTGACGCAAATTCCCGAATTCCGGCCGAGTCTCGCAGCGGAGCCGGAACATCCGCAGGCGCCTACTGCAACGCTGGCGGACAACTAACCCCCCGACCGGCCTCTCCCCCCAGAGTCCGGTCCTGTCGAGGCCGGTCCTGTTGCCCCCCACGCAACAGGGCCGGTATTTTTTTGGCTATTTGCCTTTCCAGACAGGCTTGCGCTTCTCGGCGAAGGCGCGCGGACCCTCGATCAGGTCGTCGCTGCGGAAAAGCGCAGCGACGGCCGGATATTTTCCGGCGATCGCTTTTTCGAGATTGGCTTCGTCGAGACCTTGATAGACGGCCTCCTTCGACGCGCGGATCGACATGGGCGAGCACTCCATGATGAGCCCTGCCCAGCGCCTCGCCGCCGCGATGAGATCGGCGGCGGGCACCACTTCATTGACGAAGCCGAGGTCCTTGCCTTCCGCCGCCTTCACCTGACGTCCGGTGAGGATCATGCCGAGCGCCTGCTTGGTGCCGATCTGGCGCGGCAGGCGATGAAGTCCGCCCGCAAGCGCCGCGAGGCCGACACGCGGCTCCGGCAGCGCGAAGATGGCAGTCTCGGATGCGATAATGAGATCGCAAGCGAGCGCGATTTCAAAACCGCCGCCCATCGCCACGCCGTTGACGGCGGCGATGACGGGCTTGTTCAGATTGTAACGCGAAGTAAGGCCCCCAAAACCCGACGGCGGCACGTCGATCTTGTTGCCCTCGGCTTGATAGCGCAGGTCGTTGCCGGCGCTGAAGGCGCGGTCGCCGGCGCCCGTGACGATGGCGACCCAAAGCTCCGGATCCGCTGCGAAATCGTCGAAGACCTTCGCCAGCTCGAAATTCGCCGGCGGATGCAGCGCGTTCATGCGTTCCGGCCGGTTGATCGTGACGGTGAGCAAATGGCCGTCTCGCTCGGCCTTGCAATATTCGGTGCTCATGGCGCTTCCCTGTGTTTTTACGTCGCGTTTTAAACGCCCCGGAACGCGCCCGGAGCGCCATTTGCGGCGAATCTGCCCTCTTGCGGCCTCCCCCCGCAAGCACGCCGGCGTTGACGCCGCGGTAACCAGATCGTCTTATTGGCTAAGCAATACGCAATAATACTCAGGACGGCGGCGTGATTCGATATGAATGCCCCGTTCATCCGCAAATGACATGACGATGGCCGGACAAGAACAGAAATCCATCGGCCAGGAGACTGGCAAATCGGAAGGCGAGATGGCCAAGGGAACTCGCGCGGAGGCCGGGCGCTGGCTGCTGAAATATGGCGACCGCGTCTATGGTCCCTACAGCGTCGATGCGATGCGGACCTATATCGCCGAGGGCCGGATTGTCGGGCAAAGCCTGATCGCGCCCGAAGGCACTTTGCCCGGCGCCGATAGCTGGCAAGCCGCGTCGGCAACTGCCCCCTTTGCGGAATTTTTCGGCCGCGCCGTGCCCACGCCCGCACATGCGCCGGCGTCTTCTCCCGCCGAACCCGCGCAAGCACGCGAACCGGCGCCGGCTGCCGCGCCAGCCGGAAGCCGCGCGCCCTATGGCTCGGGCAAAGGCCAGACGGATCGCCGCCGTCAGCCCGAAACGGCGAACTTCGTCATCGTCATGGACATCAAGGCCCGCTATACCGGCCCGCTCGAGCAGGCGATCATGTCGCTCGGACCGGCTTACAAGCTCGCGCCGAATGTCTGGTGCGTGAACACCAACGCCACAGCCGCCGGTCTTCTCAACGATCTCAGCGTGCATATCGGCAAGACCGACAGCATGTTCATCGTCGATGCGACGCGCGACCGCACGGCCTGGCACAATCTCGGCCCGGAGACGGACGCAAAAATCCGCCGTGTGTGGCGCCGTGCTTTCTGACAGCCGCTTGTGGTGCTAGGCTTATTCCGATGAATTGATCTGCAGGTCTTCAGGACACTCCTGAAGGCCTTTTCATTTCGGAAGGGCGAAATTCTTGGCAGCGACAAGCGGCGACACCGTGAAGGTGCACTACACCGGCACATTGAGCGACGGCAGCGTATTCGACAGCAGCCGCGAAGGCGCGCCGATCGAATTCACCGTCGGCGGCGGCATGGTGATTCCGGGTTTTGAAACCGCCGTCATCGGCATGCAGATCGGCGAGAGCAAGACCTTTACGATTCCGAGCGCCGAAGCCTATGGCGTTCACGATCCGCGCCTCGTGCAGGAGGTGCCCCGCGCGGAAATGCCGGACGACATGGACCTTTTTCTCGGGATGCAGCTCACCGCGAGCGGCGGCGACGGACGCGAAATTCCGCTGGTCGTCACCGAGATCAGCGACGAGAGCGTGCGTCTCGACGCCAATCACCCGCTGGCGGGCGAAGATCTGACCTTCGCCATCGAGCTGGTCGCTGTCGCATAGAGCGGTTCACGGCTCTAAGCCCGCGGATCGGCGAGCGGCAGCTTGATGCCGCGCCGTCGCGCCTTGACGACAGCCCGGCCCTCGCGCCACGTCACCTTGGCCGGCCGGACTTCCACTGGCACGTCGGCAACGCTTGCCCTGAGCGGCACACTGACGGGCGCCGCCGCCGGAGCGGTTGGCTTGGGCGCCTTCGGATAGGGCGTCATCGCGCCCTGGTCCGCGCCGCCGCCGGCATCTCCGCTATCGTTCGCCGCCGCGGCGTCGCCCGCAAGCTCGCGCATGATCGACGCCGCATCGCGCCAATGCACGATCAATGGCGCGCCGAGCGCACTGACATCGGCGCATTTGGACGCCGACGACTGGCCGCGGTTGCACAGCACCGTCTCGCGCACGATCTCGAACTGAAACCGCGCCCGGCGCAGAAATTCCGGAAAGAGGCCGCCCTTCTGCGCCGCCGCCACCAGCGGCATGTAATCCGCGCAAGCAATCTGCTGTCGCTCGAGAAGCTCGTCGAGTTTCCCTTGAGGCATGTTCTCATTGGGCGGATTGGTCGAGCAGATGCGCCAGAGAAGATCGGCCGTCGCATGATCGTAGAGCTGGATGAGCCCCTGACTGCGTTCATCGAGCGCCGCATAGATGCGGGCGACATCGCGCGGATCCCATTGCCGGTATTCATCGATGAAACGCAGAATATCGACCTTCTCGCTCGCCGGCGGCGCCAGGAGATAGCGGCTGTCGGCCGGCACCGCGACACCTTGCGCCAGGAACGAGTATTCCTGCGCCGTATCGAGGTCGGGCTTGCCGTCGGCCTTCGCCGGAATGAAAAGAAACTGGACGCCGAGCGGCCGCTCCTCCATCCGGAAAAAGGCGACATCGGCCGCGCCGCCGCCGATGCGCAGGGAACCTTGCACGCCCTTCTCGGAACGCACGCCCGTCAGCGCGTAGTCCCTGCCGCCTGCAACCAGACGCCCGACGACGCGCCCCTGCACTTCCTGGAGACTGATCGTCATGCCGGCCGCGTTGGCGATGCCGTTGAAATTGCCCGTGAAGCCGACGGCATATACGGACGGTATGAACGCAAGCGCGAGCAGCAGAACCGCGTAGAAGAATAGTTTGCCTCGCGCTGACATCCGTTCGCCTCAGCGCCCCTTGAAATTCGGCGGGCGTCTTTCGATGAAGGACATCATGCATTTTCCTCCGTCGTTTTTGTTTTGAGCCCGGCGCTCAGTCGATGAGCTTCAGCTCGCGCGCATAGCGCTTCCAATTCTGCACGTAATGATCCGACGACAGCCGCAGCGCCGCCGATTGCTCCTCGGTCAGCGTCTTGACGACGCGGCCCGGCGCGCCGAGCACCATCGAATTGTCCGGTATCTCCTTGCCCTCGGCGATCAGCGTATTGGCGCCGATGAGGCAGCCTTTCCCGATCCGCGTATTGTTGAGGATGATGCTGCCGATGCCGACGAGGCTGCCCTCGCCGATGGTGCAGCCATGCAGCATCACCATATGCCCGATGGTGACGTTGCGCTCGATGGTGAGCGGCGAGCCAAGATCGGTATGCAGCACCGAACCGTCCTGAACATTCGAGTTCTCGCCGATGGTGATGAGCTCGTTGTCGCCCCTGAGCACGGCGTTGAACCAGACGCTGGCATTGCGCTCCAGCCGCACATTACCCATGACCTGCGCGTTGGGCGCGATCCAGTACTCGCCCTCCGGCGGCAGGATGGGCGCCCGCGCGCCCAGAGCGAAAACAGCCATGAAACCCTTCCTTCAAGAGATATTCCGGTTGCCGCGGACTATGCCACGGGCAGACGCCGGAGACGAGGCCGGTTGCGCCTCGCCGCCCAATGCCGCAAGGTTCACCTTGACGCGGCGCGGACAGGTTTGGAGCAACCCTCGATGAGGTTCTTTTTCGACGCTGTGATCTTCATTCTGCTGGTGCCTGTGCTCTTCATACTGGCCTATCAGAACGGCCTCCTCGACGGCATCGTCCCCGACGATGCGATCCCGGCCGACCCCTTCGTCCGCGCCGAACTGGCCCAGACCACCAGCGCCTCCGATCTCAGCCGCCGCATCGACAAGGCGCTCGATGCCGGCAATTTCGACGACGCGGCCATGTATGCCGATGTCGCCGATTACATGGGCGTCGAAATCGAGCCCGGCACGGCGTCGCGCCTCGAAGCCGAGAGAAGCGTGACCCGCACCGTCTCGCGCAACACCGGCAGCTTCTTCGAGGGCTTCATAACCGGCCAGGGCAGCGACACCGCCGGCTTCATGGGGGCCATCACCTCCGACCTCACCGTCGTCGGCGATGTGCGCGACATCGGTCAGGAAGGCACCAAGCTCGTCCAGGGTCAGGATTATTCGAAGCTCGTCCTCGGCCTCTCCGTCGTCGGCCTCGCCGCCACCACCGCCACCATCGCGACGGGCGGCGGCGCGCTGCCTGCCCGCGTCGGCGTTTCGCTGCTGAAGGTGGCCGAGAAAGCCGGAACGGTCACCGTCCGCTTCGGACGCGACATGGCGCGCATCCTCGGCGAAGCGGTGAATTTCGAGAAACTGAAAGGCGTGCTGAAAGACGTCAACCTCGCCGACACCGCCGCGACGCGCCATGCCGTCGCCGACTATGCGAACGGCGTGTCGATGGCCCGCGTCACACCCGTCCTCGGCGACGTCGCCGCGCTCGAAAGAAGCGTCGGCCCCGCCGAATCCGTGCGGCTGCTGAAATATGTGAACAGCGAAGCCGATCTCGAACGTGTGACGAAAATGAGCGCCAAACTCGGCGGCAAGACGCGCGGCGTCATCGAGATCACCGGCAAGACCAGCCTGCGCGCCTTCAAGACGGTCGCAAACCTGATCCTCTGGGTCGTCGGCTGGGGCTGGGCTTTCGCCGCGGCGCTGGGCGCGGCATTTCTGGGCGCTGTGGGCCGGCGGATCAGACGCCGCCCGGCCCGGGCCTGATGGCGCTCAGCTCGCGAGCAGCAGGTTCAGCAAAAACACGCCGGAGAGAAAGCTCCACATCAGCGCGATGGCGGCCGAAAGCAGCATCCACACCGGCGGCCGGTCTTCAAACACCTGGGCGCGGAGCGCATTTCTGAGGATGACGTTCGGACCGGCGAAAATCAGCGTCGCTATGCCGCCGATCTGTCCCGCCATTGAATCCGACCACACCTGAAAGCTCGCCGGCTTGCGCGTGACCAGCCTGTAAAAGCTTCCGGTCAAACCGGCGGCGACGAAGCCCGTCGCCGAGGCGAAGAAAAAACTGACCCACTCGGACATTCTCTGAACCCACCCGTTATCTTGCCGTAAGCGCCGCCCCGCGGGCGCCTTCCGTTGTTTCTTTCATCCCCGCCGCAAGAACCTTGCGCAGCGACGCCGCGAAATGACCGGCGGCGTCATGCCGCGCGATCCTCGAAATTCGTCCGAGGACGGATGAAGTCTCCGCCACCGGCACCGTGAACCGCCCGATCCGGCATGCCGTAAAGCCGCGATCGCAGGCGAACCGCATGGCAGGCGCGGCGCCGGGCCACATCCCGGCCGGGCCCGCCAGCATGGCGAGCACGAAAAAACCGATCAGCGATCTGGCGGCGAACGATGTCATGCCCCCTTGTCCGCAAGCCGCGTACCAGCCGCCCCGCGGCATCGACGCCTGGAATTATCGAATAATTTCAATGATTTATGGGGACAGGGCGCCGGACGCCGGTTAACGCAGGCCGCGCGCGTGCCGGATTGCGCCGTCCGCCTGTGCCATCACGAAACAACGAATTGCCCTTGCCGGTCGCACCGCTAAATTGTCTTCAAGAGATGCGGGCTAGAGCGTTTCCAGGTGAAGTGCCTCCTTTAAACGAAAGGTGGCGGTTCACCGTCCGGAAACGCGACAAAACAATGAGTTAGAGTCCTTCATCGTTTCAATGAAACGATGAAGGACTCTAAGGTGAAACCGGACCGGGCGGCACAGGGCGGGCGAATTGGCGAGACGGCAGCAGGCGGATGGCGAACTGGTGCATGAGCGCCCGGCCTGGATCATTCCGGCGCTGGTCGCCGTCGCGGTGCTCGCCTTCTCCAGCCTATTCCTCTACCACTATTTCGGTCCGACGCCGGGCGAGCTGCTTGGCCGTGCGCCGCGCGCCAGCGCCGAAACGCGCAGGGTCGAGGCGGTCGTCGGCGGCACGCGCTTCCTGATCCCGGAGAATTACACGCGCTATCCCGCGCAGCGTACCGGCGGCGCTCAGCCCCAGATCGACATGCATGCGCTGCTGCCGGATTTCTCGCCCTACACGCCCGACCGTCAGGCCGACTTTGCCGACAACGCGCCGGGCGCGTCCGTCGTCTTCTTCACGCTCCATGCCGGCACGGCCATGCTGCCGGCCGAGCAGCGCCTGAAAGACGTCTATTCGAAATACCTCGTCTCTCCGAAGCCGGAGAAGGACGGGACGGGACTGGAGAAATTCAGTTTCCGCGCCGATTCAGGCTACAAGGATCAGGATCTGCTGGTCGGCACCGACGCCGACGGGCGCCTGGTGCTGCTGACCTGCCAGCGCCGGACGCCGCTGATCGAAAGCCCCAACTGCACGCGCACGCTGCTGCTGACGCAAAACCTGGCGCTCACCTATCGCTACAAACGCGCGCATCTGGCCGAGTGGCAGCGGATCGACGAGCTGATGGTCCGCATCGTCACCTCGTTCGAGGCGCCGGGCCTCCCCAACGACCTCGAAGGCACGATCACGGATTAGCCGCATCACGGATTAGCCGCGATCACTCCGGCAGGTCGATGTCGAGAATCGCCATCTGGAAGGCATAGGACACTTCGCCGTCTTCTTCGTCCTTGAAGATGACGCCGATGAACTCGTCACCGATATTCACCTCGGCCGAGTCGTCCTTGTTCGGGCGCGCAAACACCGAAAGCGAAGGCAGGCGGAACTTCTGGCGCAGATAGGTTTCCACGCGCTTGATCTCGCTCTTATCCAAGTCCGTCTCCAATCGTTCATCCGGTCCGGGCGGCAGGTCGCCCCCGTCTTCACCGGAGTTTTAACCGCTCAGGGCTTCACGCGCAAACCGCCCTGCGTCGCTTCGTCCCGTTGGTCGAAGGCGGACCTCATGCCAGTTTTTCGGCATTCAGACCGCCAGCCGCCTGCCGGAAAGACCGCTCATGTCGCGACGCTCGCTGAAATGGCTGACCATCTTCACGATCCTGCTCACCGCGGGCGCGGTGGCGACGCTCGCCTATGGCGCAGAGCGCGCAAGCCCCGCCGCGGTTCACCGCGCCGTATAGCCGCCATCGACCACGAACTCCGCGCCGGTGACGAACGACGCCTCGTCGGATGCGAGAAAGAGCACCATGTTGGCGATCTCGTCGGCGATGCCGAGCCGGCCGATCGGATGCATCATGACGAGCGCCTCGGCAATCTCGTTGGCGCTCAGCTTGAGCGACCCGAGGCTGCCCCGCGCCATGACGCCGCGCACCATCGGCGTGTCGATAAAGCCCGGATGCACCGAATTGACACGGATGCCGTAGCCGGCCTCCGCGCATTCAAGCGCCGCCGCCTTGCTCAACAGGCGCACACCGCCCTTGGCGGCGTTGTAATCGCTCGCATTGGACGAACCGACAAGGCCGAGGATCGACGAAATGTTGACGATCGATCCCGTCCCGCCTTTCGCGGTCGTCTTCTTGATCGTGCGGATGCCGTGCTTGCAGCCAAGGAACACGCTGTCGAGATCGATCGCAATCGTGTGCCGCCAATCGCTGAGCAGCTTGTCCTCAATGGGGCTATCGACGGGGGCGATACCGGCATTGTTGACGAGAATGTGAAGCCCGCCGAAGCGGTCTTCCGCCAGCTTGACGACGCTCTCCCACTGGCTTTCATCGACGACATCGTGGCGCACGAAAATCGCCTCGCCGCCCATGCGCTGGATGTCGGCGGCGACCGCTTCGCCGCCCGTCTCGTCGAGATCGCTGCAGACGACACTGGCGCCTTCCCGCGCCAGCACCCTGGCGCTGGCCGCGCCGATGCCCTTCGCCGCACCCGTGACAATCGCGACCTTGCCCTGAACCCGCCCCATCGTCCGCATCTCCCTGTTGCATGTTTTGCCGTCATTGTGACGGGGATGCTCGAATCCGCAAGAGAGGAAACTCGTCTCGTCCCGTGCTATAGAGCCCACGACAAAAGCCGCAGGGCCGAGGGCCGCGACGAAACGATCTTCGACATTGCCTGAGACAAGATGAGGCCCTGAGTAGATCATGCAAGGCCACCCCGCCTCCTGGTACGCCGCCACCGCGAAGGACGCGCCCGTGCTCGCGGCGCTGGCGGGCGACGAGAAGGCGGACGTCTGCATCGTCGGCGCGGGCTACACCGGCCTCTCCGCCGCCATCCATCTGGCCGGGCGCGGCTACTCGGTGATCGTGCTCGAAGCCGAGCGCATAGGCTTCGGCGCTTCGGGGCGCAATGGTGGCCAGCTCGGCTCCGGCCAGCGCAAGGACCAGCGCACGCTCGAAGAAAAACTCGGACGCGAATGGGCCCATCGCCTCTGGTCGCTGGCCGAGGAAGGCCTCGGCACGGTGAAGCAGCTCATTGCCGACAACAATATCGACTGCGACCTGAAGCCGGGCGTGCTGCACGCCGCCTGGAAGCGGGCCGAGGCGCCCTGGCTCGAAGATGAAGCCGAGCATCTCGCCCGCGACTACGGCTACGACAAGCTGCGCTATGTCCCGCAAGCCGAGATGCGCGAGATGGTGGGCACGACGCGCTATTTCGGCGGCCTGCTCGACACGGGCGCGGCGCATCTCCATCCGCTGAATTATTGTCTGGGCCTCGCCCGCGCGGCACTGGCCAAAGGCGTGCGCATCTATGAAGGCACGCGCGCCATCGACATCACCCGCGCCGATCCCGCGCGCATCCGCACGGCGGCGGGCACCGTCACGGCGAGCCATGTCGTCCTGGCCTGCAACGCCTATCTGGGCGGGCTGGAGCCGCGCATCGCCGGCCGCATCATGCCGGTCAACAATTTCATCGTCGCGACGGAGCCGCTGGGCCGGAACCGCGCCCGCGCGCTGATCCGCGACGATGTCGGCGTGCAGGACACCAAATTCGTCATCGACTACTACCGGCTCTCCGCCGACAACCGCCTGCTCTTCGGCGGCGGCGAAAATTATTCCAACAGCTTTCCAAAAGACATCGCCGCCTTCGTGCGCAAACCTATGCTGCGCGTCTTCCCGCAGCTCGAAGATGTGCGCATCGACCACGCCTGGGGCGGCACGCTGGCGATCACCCTGCCCCGCATCCCGGATTTCGGCCGTCTCGCGCCCAACGTGATCTATGCGCAGGGCTATTCAGGCCAGGGCATCAACATCGCCACGATGGCCGGCAAGCTCATCGCCGAAGCCGTGGCCGGACAGGCCGAGCGATTCGACTGGATGGCGAATGTGAAAGTGCCGATCTTCCCCGGCGGCACCTGGCTGCGCTATCCGGGCCTGATGCTCGGCGTCCTCTGGTTCACGCTGAAAGACAGGCTGCCGTAGCTCTCTTTTTCGTCATGGCCCGACTTGATCGGGCCATCCATCTTTGCTTCAGAGCGTCCCGAAGCCGGATGCCGTGAAGCCGATGGCCTCGCCCTTCGAGACGCCGCTTCGCGGCTCCTCAGGGTGAGGGTTTATTTCAGAATTTGACCCTCACCCTGAGGAGCGGGCGTCAGCCCGCGTCTCGAAGGGCGAGGCCCGGACCTAAATCCCGTCGGCCGCCGCCACGTCGTCGATGATGTGGTCCATCTCATGGCTCGGCGTGTCACAGCCCGCGCAGCCGACGAGCTTGGCCGGCACGCCGACCGCCGTGCAATGCGGCGGCACGGCATGCAGCACCACGCTGCCCGCGCCGATGCGGCTATATTCGCCGACCTCGATATTGCCGAGCACCTTGGCGCCGGCGCTGATGAGAACGCCCCGGCGGATTTTCGGATGCCGGTCGCCGATTTCCTTGCCGGTGCCGCCCAGCGTCACGCCATGCAGCATCGACACATCGTCTTCGACCACGGCCGTCTCGCCGATGACGATGCCCGTCGCATGATCGATGAACACGCCCTTGCCGATCCGCGCCGCCGGATGAATATCGACGGCAAAGAGATCGGACACGCGGTTTTGCAGATAAAGCGCCATAGCCCGGCGGCCATGCGTCCACAGCCAGTGGGCGACGCGATAGACCTGCAGCGCATGGTAGCCCTTGAAGAAGAGCAGCGGCTGCGCATAGGTGTTGCAGGCCGGATCGCGCTCGTAATAGGCGACGATGTCCGCCCGCGCGGCGTCGCCGATCGAAGGATCGTCCTGAACCGCCTCGTCGAACAGCTCGCGCAGCTGCATCGCGCGCACTTCAGTGTTCCCGACCTTCTGGGCAAGCTGATAGGTCAGCGAGGCGTTGAAATTCTTGTGGTGCAAAACCGTGACGTGCAGAAAGCTCGCCAGCGCCGGTTCGCTCAGCGCCATTTCTTCGGTTTCCGCGCGCAAGCGATCCCAGACCGGATCGCAAACAGCCAGAGTGTCCGGGTAGCTTCTTTCCACAGGCCTCGACATGCGCATTCCTCCTGCCCTCGGCTAGCCTCGCTCAGGCCATGCCATTTCATCACGGCGGGTTTAATAACCTAGCATATGGCCCGTATCAGAGCCTAGTTCAATTAAGGAACTGACAGCGTCCCGCACGCCCCGCTCCCCCCTGTCGCCACCGCTGTCGTCAGCAGCATCGGCCACTGGGAATGATATGGTCCTGCCCGGCGCAAATTGAAGTGGGGATATCCGATGCCGCTCGTCAAAGCCGGCGACCTCGAAATTTACTATGAGCGCAAGGGTCCGGAGACGGGGAACGCCCCGCGCCTCCTCTTCATTTCCGGCACAGGCGGCGACCTCCGGACAAAGCCCAGTGCGATGGACGGCCCCCTCCCCAAACACTTCGACATGCTGGCCTATGACCAGCGCGGCCTCGGCCGGACCGCCAAGCCCGACCGCCCCTACAGCATGGCCGAATATGCCGACGATGCCGTGAACCTGATGGCCGCCATCGGCTGGGGCTCGGCCCTGGTCGTCGGCGTCTCCTTCGGCGGCATGGTCGCGCAGGAGCTTGCCATCCGCCATCCGCATGTCGTCGAGGGATTGGTGCTGGCCTGCACGACGCCCGGCGGCGCCGGCGGCTCGTCCTTCGCCTTCCATGAGATCGGCCACCTGCAGGGCGAGGCCCGCGCCCGCCACATGATCCCGATTTCAGACCGCCGCCACGACAAGGCCTGGGCGGAAGCCCACACCGAACTATATGAGCAGATGGTCGCCTTCGCCGCTAACGATCCCTATGCGGACGAACCCGGTATGCTCATGGGCCGCCGCCGCCAGCTCGAAGCGCGCTCCCATCACGACACATGGGACCGCCTCGGCGAGATCCGCTGCCCGACGCTCGTCTGCGGCGGCCGCTACGACGGCATCGCCCCGCCCGAAACGCTGGAGAGACTCGCCAGCCGCATCAGAGGCGCCGAACTCCGCTTCTTCGAAGGCGGACACCTCTTCATGCTTCAGGACCGCGAAGCCTTCCCGGCGATGATCGGGTTTCTGAAGGGCGCGGAGAATAACTAGAAGGTTTATCGATGCGACTTATTCGCCAAATTTCACGCGCTTAGCATGCGCCTCTGCGGAGCCTTCACCACCATGAACGGCACAATATCCACCGTCCAGACGTAGCCAGTCACGGAGCGAGCGCTGACAACCACCGCTTATTGGATTTTGGCACCGTGATCCTTTTACGGTCCTACCACCGCAACGAGGCATTCCGTCGGTCGCCACCCAATCCAAATACTCCGTTTTCGAGGCACCGAATTCGCCGGCCGCAAATTGCTCTGGATCATTTGCGAATGATTCAATTTGCTCGGGGTTGAGTGCAATCGTATCGCAGCCGCCAGGAACTCGCACAGACGCAATGAACTCAATTCCAGCAGATCTCATTGCTAAAATCGTATCCATATCGACTTTCATTCTGAGACTCCTTGATAAATGGGCCAGGTTCGATTCGCACGTGGATTTGCCCACTGTAAAATACGGTGCGACGGGACCGCTATCTTTCTTCCTTCTCAACTCTACCTTGCTCTCAGCACCCATTTCCCCTAAAAATTAATGATAAACATTAACCGGCTCACCTGAAGCCGGACGGGGGAGAGCTATGGGCCGCAAAATCCTTTTCATCACCACCGACCAGATGCGCTTCGAC
>DASVNC010000337.1:0-7134 GCA_036384055.1 Parvibaculum sp. | reverse complement strand
GAGGACTTTTATACCCAGTCAGAACAACGCCTGCAGCCTGACCATCGCGCCCAGATCGTGCGCGCCGGCGACGTTGCCGGTGTCGTTGCTGCCGCCGACATAAAGGTTGCCGGAAATGCCGCCGGACAGCGGCGTCGAATAGTTGACGCCGAGATCGGTTTCGCTGCCGCTCGGCACAAGGCTCGCCCGCGCGCGCGAGAAGACCGCGTTGCCGTAAAGATCGTTGCCCGACGCATAATCGACAAGCGCCGAGCCCGATGTGACCCGGAGCGGCTTCTTCAGGGTCAGCGACAAGGCGTCGTCGGCCGAGACAACCTGGTCTTTCGATAAGGCCGCGCCGAAGGCGGTGCTGGCCAGATGCGAGACGCCGGCGATCATGCTGTTGGCGGCCGCATCGCCCGTCGTCGTCACATAGGCGGCGTCGAAGCCGAGCCGGTAGCCCCCGCCCAGATTGAAGTTGGTGCCCAGACCAACCGACGTGCTGCGGTTGGAGCCGAGGTTCAGCGCGCCCGACGAAGGCGAGCCGAGCAGCATGTCCGTTTCCTGCAGCATCGAGGTCGTCAGCGACACCTGCCAGTCGGGAGAGCCCTGCGGCTCGAACGTGTAGCCGAGCGCAAATCCATGCGCCTGCGGCTCGGCGCCGATCGTGTAGAGCGTATCGTCCTCGCCCTGCAGCATCGCCATCGAAAACCGCGTGCCTTGCCCGAGCGAAAAGCCCATCGCCGCATATTGCGCATAGTCGGTGAGCCCGAGCAGCGCGCCTGACGCCTCGGCATCGGTGCCGGTGAAGGCGCTCGCGCCGTCCCAGCGCGCTTCGCTGAAAGAGACCGGCGCATCCGCGCCCTGGCCGGTGCCGACGAAATCGCTGCCATGCCTGTAGGAGAGCGACCAGACGGGCTTTGCCGGATTGACCAGATGATCGATGCCGATGGAATCGCGCGGGTTCTGCGTCATCTGGCCGAGCGTCGTCGGCTGGTCGAGCGCCACCATCGTCAGCGTGCTGCCGTCGTCGTTGAGCGCGAAGTGGCTGACCAGCGGCGTCGCGGTGACTTGCGCCGGTGCAATCGAATTGCCCGACGTGCCGGGCTTGCGCGAGATCATCGAATTGATGTCGACCGGAAAATCGCGGTGGAAACTGTCGAAGGCGACCGATTTCGACAGGACCGCCCTGAGCCCCGAAAGAGACCCGAGCGTCTTGCCCGAGCTGACCGCCATGCTGGAGGTCGTCGACGAGCCGCCATTTGCAAACAGCAACTGGGTCTTGCCGACCGGCTTGAAGGCGAGATCGACGCGCAGGAAGCCGGAGCCGTAAATCGTATCGACGCCCCTCGCGCCGAGATCCTGCCCCGTCGCCTCGAGAATCCGCAGCGCCGTGCCGGTGTTATAGAGGAACGGCCACTTCTGCAGCAGCAGACCGACCGCGCCCGCCACCTGCGGCGCCGCCATCGAGGTGCCCGACATCTGCGTGATGTAGGAATAGCCGGTCGTCGGCGTCGAATAGTTGCTTGCGCCCCATATGTTTTCGCCGTCCGCCATCAGCCACATCGTGTCATAGGCGTAGAACTTGCCGGTCGTCGAAATGAAACCGGCGCTGCCGGGCTTGTTGCTGAACGAACTGATCCTGAGCTTGGAATTTGTCGAGCCGACGAAGATCAGATGCTGGATCGCCTGATCGGTGAGCCCGGTGATGTTGCGGTTGCCGTTGAGAAAGGCCGAGCTGTTGCCGCCGGCAAAGACGATATAGACGCCCTCGGCGGCCGCCGTGTTGATGGCGCTGATGATCGAGGCGTCCTGCGTGAAGGGCCCGAGGCTGAGATTGAGAACCTGGGCGCCCTGGCTCGCCGCATAGACGATGCCGCTGCCGACATCCTCGCTGCCGCCCGAACCGCTGCCGTCGAGAACCTTGACCGCGATAACGCTGCCGCCGGGCGCGACGCCGGTGAGGCCGGCGTATGGCACCGAACCGACGATCTCGCTCGAAACGAAGGTGCCGTGGCCGTTATCGTCGGTGACAGCCAGAGACTGATCGCAGGACGGCGTGATGACGCAGCCGCTGACGGGGAGCGGCATGATCCGGTCGCCGAAGCCGACCCAGGCCGCCGCCGTGCCGGTGTCGATGACGCCGAAGACGACGCCGGCGCCGGTGATGCCGGTCGCCTGCACGGTCTTCGCGCCGTTGAGAACATTTTGCGGAGAGATCGAATAGGGGTCGATGACGACCGTTGCCGTCTTCTTCCTGGCCTCGGCCGCGCCGGGCGCAAGAACGCTCGCCAACGTCAGAACGCCGATGATCAGTGTGCTTGTCAGCCGCATGACTGCCCCCATGAAAGGACCACGGCCTCGTTCTACGCCTTCGCGGTAAAGCGTCGATTAAGGAATCTTTAGGCCCCCGCACACACAGGGACCGCTACATACGATTTTTGACCCAGCGGGCCGTATCGGAAATATCCTGCCCCGCGCCCTCGACCGTGCTGCAGGCCGCGACAAGGCAGCTCATCAGCATAAGGACCGCCACCAGTCGTTTGCTCATCTTCCGAAACTCCAGGCAATCTCGTCAAAACCGCCCGCCAGACCCTCTACGCGAAGCCTATCATTCGACGCCATACGCTCAAACGGCGTAGATTGCGGCGTTCGGACGCTGCGCCGAAAATCCGCGCCGGCGGACCGAAGCACCGCCCGGTATTATGGCCAGAATCATGAATTCCATGCCCAACGATCCGGCCGGACAGGCCGCGGAGCTTCTGGCGGCGGCAAAGATGGCGACGCTCGCCACGCTCGGCGCCGGCGGCTATCCCGTCGCCTCGCTGGTCGCCGTTGCCAGCCGGGAGACCGGCGCGCCGCTGCTTCTCCTCTCGCGTCTGGCGCTGCACACCAGAAACCTCGCCGCCGACCCGCGCGCCTCGCTGCTGCTGCGCAACGAGGCCGCCGACGCGCCGATGGCGGACGCCCGCGTGACGCTGATCGGCACGGTGTCGGCGCTCGCCGAACCCTCGGCCCGCGCCCGCTTCCTTGCCCGCCACCCCGATGCCGCCGTCTATATCGACTTCGCCGATTTCGGCTTCTACACGCTCGAGATCGAAACCGCCCATCTGGTCGCGGGCTTCGGCCGCATCGTCGACATCCGGGGCGCGGACATGCTGGCCCGGCTGGGCTGAACCGGCCGCGCTCGCCTGTGAAAACGAAATGATAAGCGAGGATGCACTAGGGGCCGGATTTTCGGGCGACCCAGACCGCCTCATGCGGCGCATCGGAGCTGCCTGTCGCTGGCGTGAAATCACCGATGTTTTTCGGGAGAGTGTCGAACTGGCTTTCATAAAGCCCGATGAGATCGAGCTTCCTGGCCGTCAACTCGGCGAGGACGCAGCTCCGCCGGGCGAGCCCATAGCCCGGCAGAGCCTGCGTCAATCGATGCAGGCCGGAGAAGCGCGCCATAGGCTCCGCAGCGTAGAAGATATCCTCGTAGAAGCAGACGCGCCAGCGCCGCATCAACGGTTCGATGTTGCGGGCAACAACCGAACGCAGGATCACGTGGTCGATATGTCCGCCGATGCCGGCCGGGCAGAAGAGCCAGGGCCGCGCAATGTCTTCCGCCGTCTCGCCCGCTAGATCGAAGAGCGTGGGAACGAGATGTTCTTCAAGCCATGACGTGTCTTCTTCCGCTGCCGACAGGTCGAATACGTCTCGCCCGCGCGCCATCGCGTCGTCGAGGCCGAAAGTCCGCATCGCCAGCCCGCATGACGAGGCGAAGGCAGCATCTTCCGCCTGCCGGATCTGCGTCGTCTCTTCGGGATGCGTTATCCGCCATCGCTGGGCGGGCGCGATATAGGAAGAAGAGGAAAAAACCGTCAGCAGCGTGCCCGCCCGGCGCCGGAACGCAAGCGCGCCGAGCGAAAAGCAGATGTCGTCGGCATGCGGAGAAAGAAAAAGATCGGAGCCCGACACCGCATCCGCCGCGTCGAAGGGATCGGACGCCGCCGCGCGCCGCCCGCCTTGGCCTTCGCTGGGCTGTTGCCTAAGATCGCGCATGATGGGGAAGGGATCCGACGGGATGAACTGGCCGAAAAATCTGCAACCGCTCCGGCATGAGCGGATCGGGGGAATGGCGACGATGCCCTCCCGTGCCGCCACCTTCCGGACCGCGCTCGCCGGCATCCTACCGCAAGTCGACAGGCTTTATCTTTATTTCGATCAGCACGACGAAGTGCCGGCCTTTCTGCGCGGCGATCCCCGCATCGTTCCGCTGCTGCCCGCCCAACACGGCGCGCTCGGCTGCGACGGCAAGATGCTCGGCCTGCGCCTGCACGGAAAGCCCTGCCTCTACTTCGCCTTCGACGACGACATTTTTTACCCGCCTGCCTATGTCGAATTGCTGGCCAGCGCGCTGGAGCGGCACCATTTCGGCGCCATGCTCGGCTTCCACGCCCTGCGCTTCAGACCGCCGCATCTTTCCTACCGCGCCGACCGCGACGTCCTGCATTTCAACGAGCCGCTGACCGCCGACAGCCCCGCCGACGAACTGGGCAGCGGCACGCTCGCCTTTCACACCGGCAGGTTCAATTTCGACGTGACGGCCTGGCCGCATCACACCATGACGGACCTGATGCTGGCGATCGAGGCGGTGCGGCAAGGCGTGCCGCGCCTCGCGGTGCGCCGCCCGCCGAACTTCGTCCGCCCGCTGGAGGAAGGCCAGGAGGACAGCCTCTTCAAGGCCCTGGAAAAAGACGACAGCCGGGAAACGGCGATCATGCGCGCCGCGCTTGCCGAGTTCCCACGCAGCTGGTGCTTCGCACGGGAAAAGACGGCCTGAAAACCGCGAACTGAAGAAGCCGGCTGGAAAGTGGTGCCGCTTGGGTGACTCGAACACCCGACCCCATCATTACGAATGATGTGCTCTACCAACTGAGCTAAAGCGGCGCCGTGCCGGGAGCCCCCGAAAGGGGTCCCGAGCGGGCTCTGAGATAACGCGGAGAGACCCCTTTGGCAACAGGCTTGAGGGTCTCGAAGCAATTCCAGGAAAAGTGGAATCCGGTTTTCCGTCCGGACTTGCGCAAAAACAAATAACCGGGCCTCGCGCCGGGCTGCCTTAATTGGCGCTTCGTCACTCCGGGCTGGCCGGAACGACCTCGATCTTGCCGCCGGCCCCTTCGGTGGGCACCGTTTCGACCGGCTGGGCGGGCGTTCCCGCCGCCGCCGCGGCCAGCGCCGCCGTCAGGAAGGCATCGACATCGGCGGCGCTTTTTTCGGGCACCTCCTCCATCGGGATATGGCCGACATCGGTATAGACGACCACTTTGGCGCCCGGAATGCGCTTGGCGAATTCGGCCGCGGTGCCGACCGGGATCAGCGGGTCTTTGTCGCCCCACATGACGAGCGTCGGCGCCTTGATCGCGCCGAGCTTCTCGGCCACGGCCTCGTCGTTGCCGGGTGTGCGGAAGCGGATGCCGGTCGCCTTGCGGTTGCCGTCATAGAGATTGAGGTCGTAGTAGCGTGAGATCATCTCCTCGGTGACCTTCGACTGATCGACGAAGACCTTGTGCAGCCCCTCGGCGAACATCGAGCGCGGCGACACATAAAGCATCAGCTTGTTGAGCACCGGCATGCGCGCCAGGCGAAAGCCGAGCGGAATTTTCTCGCCGGGCTGCGGCTTGCGCGGCAGGCCCGCCGCATCGACCAGAATGAGCGCCGTCAGCTCGTCCGGATAGACCTCGGCATATTCCGCCGCGACGCCGCCGCCCATCGAATTGCCCGCGATGGCGAAACGCGGAATGGCGAGTTTCTGCATCACTTCATGCACGAAGGCGACCATTGCATCGCGGCTGTAATCGTCGCCCGGCACCGCGCCGGTGAGGCCGTGCCCCGGCAGGTCCATGCTGACGACGCGATATTTGCCGCCGAGAAGTTTGACCCAGGGCTCCCAGGTCTGCAGCGAAGCGTTGGATCCGTGAATGAGAACGAGCGCCGGCCCGGCCTTGTTGCCCTCGTCGCGCACATGGGCGACCGCGCCGCTCGACAGCGGGATGAACTGCGAGGCGGCGGTCGTGTATTTCGGCAGCAGCTCTTCCTTGGTCTTGTCGAAGCGCACCACCGAAACCGCGATGAAGACGAGGCCCAGCAGAATGAGCACGCTGACACCGCCGAAAATTCTTTTCACCATTTGCGTTCCCCCTCGATCTCCCCATCGGCGGCGTCGCCGAATTCATCCAGCGCCGCCGGACCCGGATCGTCCGGCAAGGGCGGCGTGAAGGCCTCGGCTTCAGCCTCATCCTCTTCAAGCTGCGGCCGAAGCTCATGCGGCGCATCGCGGGTCTCGGGCAGCGTCTCATCCTTCGGCGGCAACGGCAGATCGTCGTCCGCCGCAACGGGCGCGGCGGGGCGCGCCACCGGCAGCAGGCGCTGGCCGGGCACTTTCCATTCGAGCGCGTCGAATTCGCCGCTCACCGGATTGATCGGCGACCAGCTGAGCGAACGCCAGCCCTCGCCGGTCCAGGCCGGATCTTCCGGCGCATGCAGCGCCCGGGCGAGCCAGTCGCGCGCGCTGCCGCGATTGCCGTGTTCGCCCTCTTCGATCTCCGCCATCAATTCGCAGATGCGCTGGCTCGGACGCTCGCCGGCATTGGCGCCGACGAAGCCCTCAAGCGCGCCGCGCGCCGCCAGCCAGTCGCGGGCGCCGATGGCCGCGCGCGCCAGCGCGACGCGGCTCTCGACGTGATCGCGATTGTGACCGACCAGCATCCGCATACGCTTGAAGCGGTCATAGCCGCTCTCGCCATCGACGAGACCGAGGAAGGCATCGGCGAGATCGGGATGAGGCGCCGTCTTCCACGCATCCTCGACAAGTTTCGCACCCCGGCGCGCGCGGCCCGTTTCGCCGCAGAGCCTGGCGGCAAGCGCCACCGCGGGCACGAAGACCGGATCGAGCGACACGGCCTGCATAGCGAGCGACAGCGCCTTTTCCAGCGCCGCGCGTCTGGCTTCGCCCGTCTGCGCCCGCGCTGCTTCCGACGCCGTCATCGCCTGTGCGGTGAGGAGCACCGTGCGGCGGCGGCGCGCCGCATCGCGCGTCACGAGTTTGGCCGACAGCGTCCGGTCGAGCGTGGCAAGCGCGCTGCCCCAGTCTTCTTCGGCGGTCTCGAT
>DASVNC010000336.1:0-3615 GCA_036384055.1 Parvibaculum sp. | reverse complement strand
AGCGGAGACGGACCAGATCAGCCTGACCGACGAAATCTGCAATCTCGGCCAGTTGATCGAGATCGCCGTCGCGAGCCATCGCCAGGGCGCGGTCGAGGAAGGCGTGAAGCTTGAAATCGACTGTCCGGCGAAACTGCCGGGGCTGCGCGGCGATGCGCGGCGCTTGCGGCAGGGTCTTTTCCGCCTCATCGCCGAAGCCGTTCACGGCGCCCGGCGCGGTGCGACGCTGAAGCTCAAGGTGCAGACGGAAGACGACCGTCTGGCGCTGACGCTGACGGAGGAATTGAAAGGCGAAAATGGAATTCCGGCGCAGGGCGCGCTGCCGCATCTGCCCGACGATCCTTTCATCAGCACCGAGGATAGCGGTTCGGCGCGGGCCGAAAGCCTCGCCCTGTCGCTGACGCGCAAGGTGATGGAGCTTCACGGCGGCACGCTCGACATCGCCGCGGCGCCCGCTCGCCCGATCTCGATTTCGCTGAGTTTCCCGGCCGAGCGGCTGATTCGCTGAACGGCCTTCTGCCACCGCGACAAATCCGCCGAGACATTCTGCGCATGTGCGCCGCTCCGCTCTGGTGTATATTTGCCGGCGAGTGGAGGTGAACCCATGCCCGATATCGATGTCGTCACTCTTTCGCGGCTGCAGTTCGCGTTCACGATTTCCTTTCACATCTTGTTCCCTGCCCTGACGATCGGCATCTCAGGCTTTCTGGTTCTGGTCGAAGGATTGTGGCTGCGCAGCGGCGACGAGGCCTGGAAGCGTCTCTATCAGTTCTGGGTGCGCATATTCGCGCTTTCCTTCGGCATGGGCGTCGTCTCCGGCATCGTCCTTTCCTACGAGTTCGGCACCAACTGGGCGGAGTTCTCGCGCATCGTCGGGCCGGTCCTCGGTCCGCTGATGGCCTATGAGGTGCTGACCGCCTTTTTCATGGAAGCGGGCTTTCTCGGCATCATGCTGTTCGGCTGGGACAAGGTGGGGCCGAAACTGCACTTTCTCGCGACGAGCCTTGTCGGCGCCGGCACGACGGTCTCGGCTTTCTGGATTCTTGCCGCCAACAGCTGGATGCAGACGCCGCAGGGCGCGCATATGCAGGGCGATCACTTCGTCCCCGACAGCTGGCTTGCGATCATCTTCAATCCGTCGTTTCCCTACCGCTTCTCGCATATGGTGGCGGGCGCATATCTGACTTCGGCGCTGGTCATCGCCGGCGTGTCGGCGATCTACCTGCTCGCCGGACGGCACACGGTGCTGGCGCGCAAGAGCTATTCGATCGCGATGTGGGCGATCCTCGTTCTGGCGCCGCTGCAAATTTTTATCGGCGATCAACACGGTCTCAACGTGCTTGAACATCAGCCGATCAAGGTCGCGGCGATGGAGGCGAACTGGGACAGACAGGCGGCGGCGCCGATCATCTTTTTCGCCATTCCGGACGCCGCGAAGGAAACCAATCATTTCGAAATCGGCATTCCGGGCGGCGCGAGCCTGATCCTGACGCACAATCCGCACGGCATCGTGCCGGGTCTGAAGGATGTGCCGAAGGAAGACCGGCCGCCGGTCGGCATCGTCTTCTGGGCCTTTCGCGTGATGGTCGGCCTCGGCTTGGCCTTCCTGCTGATGGCGGCCTGGAGCGTCGTCGCGCGCTGGCGCGGCGGGATCGACCGGGACAAATGGCTGTTGCGCTTCTCCGCCCTGATGACGCCGTCCGGCCTCGTCGCCATTCTCGCCGGCTGGTTCGTCGCCGAGATCGGGCGGCAGCCTTTCACCGTCTACGGATTACTGCGAACCAAGGACAGCATTTCGCCGGTCGTCGATGCCGGGGCGGTGACGACGAGCCTGACGATTTTCCTGATCGTCTATGGCGGGCTTTTCGGCGCCTATCTCTACTATCTGACGAAGATGATCCGCATCGGGCCGCGCCCCTACGATCCGGGTGTGAGCGGCGACGAAACGCCTGACGCCATTCAGGGCGCGCGGCCGGGGCTCGTGCTTCCGCCGGCGGAACCAGCAACGGAGAGCGCGCCATGATCGATCTGCCGCTCATCGCCGCAGCCGTCATCGGACTCGGCATTCTCTTTTACGTTCTGCTCGACGGTTTCGATCTCGGCGTCGGCATTCTCTTTCCCTTCGCGCCGGACCACACGGCGCGGTCGACGATGATGAACTCCGTCGCGCCCGTCTGGGACGGCAACGAGACATGGCTGGTGCTTGGCGGCGGCGGGCTGATGGTCTTTTTTCCGGCCGCCTATGCCATTGTGCTGCCCGCCTTCTATATGCCGATCATGGGTCTTCTGTTCGCGCTCATCTTCCGCGGCGTCGCCTTCGAATTCCGCCACAGTGCGACGACCAGCAAATACATATGGGACCGCGCTTTCTTCGGCGGCTCGGTTTTCTCGGCGCTGATGCAGGGCATGCTGCTCGGCGGGCTGATCCGGGGTGTCAAGGTTGTGGACGGCCATTTCGCCGGCGGGCTCTTCGACTGGTTCACGCCCTTCTCGGTGCTCACCGGCATCGGCGTCGTCTGCGGCTATGGCCTCCTCGGCGCGACATGGCTCATTCTCAAGACCGAACATGCGACCCAAATCTGGGCGCGGCGCGCGGCGATGGTGATGGGCGGCGGCGTTCTGATCGCGATGGCCGCCGTCAGCATATTGACGCCGCTTCTTTCACCGGCCATCGGCGAGCGCTGGTTCGGCGGCACGCATATTCTGGTGCTTGCGCCCATTCCCGCCTGCGCCTTCGCGGCGGCGGCGGCGCTTTACTGGTCGATCATCTCGGGCCGCGAGCGGCTGCCCTTCATCTTCGCGATCCTGCTGTTCTTCTTCGGCTATCTCGGCCTCGGCGTCAGCCTGTGGCCGAACATCGTGCCGCCGTCGCTGACGATCCGGGCGGCGGCCGCGCCGGACGCGACGATCATCTTCGGCCTTGTCGGCGTTGCGATCACGCTGCCGATGATCCTTTTCTACACCTGGTACGCCTATAGCGTTTTCGGCGGCAAGGCGACCGCACATGGCGGCTATAGCGATGAGTGAAAGCGCGCGGCGTTTCGCGTGGTTCGTCGGCCTGTGGCTGGCGGGTGTCGCGACGCTGGCGGTCTTCGCTTATCTGTTGCGTGCGATCTTGTGGCTCTAAAAATCCGACGGCGTGATGTGAAAGCCGATGGGGAGCGAGACGTCTAGCGTGGCTGCTTTTAATTCCGGCGGAAATGCCGGCAGGGGCTCGGCGCGAGCCAGCATATTTTCCACTTCCCGGTCGAGTATTTCCGAGCCCGAACTCTGCGTGATGTCCTGGGAGAGAACGCGGCCATCGCGTGCGACCGTAAAATGAAGCATGGCAACGCCTTCGATCCGCTGGCGCCGCGCCGCGTCGGGATAACGCTTGTGCGCCGCCAGCCAGGATTTGAGTGTGTCGCGGTAGCTTGCCTTCGCCGTTGCCTCGCCGACGCCCGCATCGGACGCGCCCGATGCGGCGACGCCGCCGGGCTTTCCGCCGGTCGCCGATGACAAGGGCTGCGGCGAAGCCGCTTGCGGCGGTCTGCTTTCCGCGCGGCGTTCGGAGATCGTCGCCGTCTTCCGCGCCGTTTTGGGCGGCGGCACGGCGGCGATGGGCGTTGGCTCAGA
>DASVNC010000335.1:0-2513 GCA_036384055.1 Parvibaculum sp. | reverse complement strand
ATCTATTCCATCTTTCGGGCGTGGCGCGGCTGGCGGCCTTCGGCGCGATCAGCCTCGCCTCCCGGTTCGCGCCCGGAAAGATAGTGGCGCGCAACGACTGGCTGATGTCCTATGATGCCACCTCGCAAGAGGTATAGGCGGACATCCGAATTTCCTGACCTTCGGAGTAAAGCGATGGCGCAAGCCGGCAGCTATGCTTATGTGCCGATAGAGCGTGTGTCCTGGGGCGCCCCCGCCGCTCAAGCGGCCGCCGCCGAAGCCGAACGCCTCGATGCATCGCGCGTGATGATCGTCGCATCGGGCACGTTGTCGCGGAAGACCGACGCGATCGCGGAAATCAAGGCGGCGCTCGGCGCGCGCTTCGCGGGGCTCTTCGACGAATGCCGGGAGCACACGCCGCTCGAAAGCGTCATCGCCTGCACGGAAGCGGCGCGGGCCATGAAGCCGGATCTCATTCTGACCGTCGGCGGCGGCACGCCCATCGACACCGTCAAGATCGTGCAGCTTTGCCTCGCCCACGACATCCGCACTGTCGGCGATCTGCTGAAGATCGCCAACAAACCGAACGCGGCGTCCTCGCCCCTGCGCCAGATCGTTGTGCCGACGACGCTGTCGGGCGGCGAGTATTCGAGCTTTGCAGGCGGCATGGATAAGGCGCGCAATACCAAGGACGGGTATCTGGGGCCGGACCTCTGCGCGCAATCCGTCATTCTCGATCCGGCCATCACGCTCCACACGCCGGAATGGCTCTGGTTTTCAACGGCGATCCGGGCGGTCGACCATGCCGTCGAAGGATACTGCGCGCCCACGACCAACGCATTCGTGCAGGCAGGCGCACTTCATGCGCTCAAGCTCTTTGCGATCTCGCTGCGACGGACGAAGAAAGACCCCGCCGATCTCGACGCACGCACGCGATCGCAGATGGCGGTCTGGCTGGCGGCGTCAGGCCTCGGCCGGGTGCCGATGGGGGCGAGCCACGGCATCGGCTATGTGCTCGGCGCCGTCGGCGGCGTGCCGCATGGCTACACCTCCTGCGTCATGCTGCCCGCCGTTCTGCGCTGGAACGAACCGGCGACCTCCGCGCAGCAGAGGGACATTGCGGCGGCGCTCGGTATGCCGGAGGCGCCGGCATGGGAGGCCGTTGCCTTGCTCCTCGACGATCTCGGCCTGCCGCGCAGGCTCGCCGATGTCGGCATTCAGGCGTCGCAACTGCCACTCATTGCCGAACGGGCGCTCCAGAGCCCGGTCGTCAAAGGCAATCCACGTCCCGTCCGCGCCGTCGAGGACGTGATGGAGGTGCTCGCCTTCGCCTCCTGAAGGCGGCATTTCGCAGCCGAAATGCCCGCCGACTCAGTCCGTCGCCGGGGCCGATTGCCGCAGCCGCGAAAGACGGGAAAAAATCTCGCCATATCAATAGCTTAAAGAAAGTTACCCGGTTCTTGACAGCCTATGGCCCCGCAAGTACGGTGCGCGCGGCTTGAGGCGGGGCTCTGCGGCAATTGCGGGGCCTTTTTGCGCGAGGAGCGCGGGACTTGGCAGGCTCTGACAGCGGCTCAAATCCCGGCGATTCTGGCGCCGAGAAGGGGCGAAATTCCGATCTAGCGGATTTCGAGGCGCGGCTGCGAGCGACGCAGCAGGCTCACCAACAGCCGGATACTTCTGCTGCCCGCGGTTCGGCCATGGGTGTCGCCTTCAGGCTTTCCACGGAACTCGTGGCGGGCATCTTCGTCGGCGGCGCGATTGGCCTCGGACTGGATACATGGCTTGGCACCAAGCCGTTGTTCCTTCTGATCTTCTTCTTTCTAGGTGTGGCGGCGGGAATTTTGAACGTGTTTCGGACGGCAAAGCAGATGACTGCGGACGCCGAGCGGAACACAGGTAGCGGTAAACCGGGCGCGTAAGCCCAGAGCGACGGGGAAGACGAACGTGGCGGCAGAAGGCGCAGCTCACTCCGGTGGTCTTGCCATCGATCCGATGGAGCAGTTCCGGATCGAGACCATTTTCCCGATCCACATCGGACATCTCGATGCCTCGTTCACGAACTCCGCGCTGTGGATGGTCGTCGCAACGCTGGGCGTCACGCTCCTCACGGTTGTCGGCATGGGCCGCGGATCGCTCGTTCCGGGCCGCCTGCAATCGGTCGCCGAGCTTTCCTACGAATTCGTCGCCAACATGCTGCGCGACAACGTCGGCGATGCCGGCAAACGCTTCTTTCCCTTTGTGTTCACGCTTTTCATGTTCGTGCTCTTTGCCAACATGATCGGCATGCTGCCCTACACGTTCACGGTGACGAGCCACATCATCGTCACCTTCGCGCTGGCGAGCTTCATCTTCATCGCGGTGACGATCCTCGGCTTTGCGGTGCATGGGCTTCACTTCCTGCACTTCTTCGTGCCGAAAGGCGTGCCCGTCGCGCTGCTACCGCTGCTCGTCGTTATCGAAGTGATCTCCTATCTGACGCGGCCGATCAGCCTCTCGGTTCGACTTTTTGCCAACATGATGGCCGGCCACAC
>DASVNC010000334.1:0-13134 GCA_036384055.1 Parvibaculum sp. | reverse complement strand
CATATTGTGCTTGCCGGAGGTCGGGATCGCGGATGCGGCGGCGGCGAAATCGGTCATCTTGCGGCGTCTGCCTGAGCGAGGGTTCCGCTTTCCATGAGCAAGCCCCGGGCCAATGCAAAGACCCCGTGGAAACAATGCTTTAGCTTCCATCGGCGTTTGATTTAAGGTGCTGCCCGGCAGACATTGCCCGGCCAGTATCGCCGGGCGTATGAGCCATTGTGAGGCTTTGGGTTCGCGGCCGCGCTATGGCAAACTCCGCGCCTGCCAGATAGGGATTTTCCGCGCATGTCGAAACGGCCGCCGAAACCGGGTTCAACGCCTCCTCTTACACCCAGTCCCTTCGCCCCCGGCGGCGGAATGCGGCCGACCGTTCCTTTGCCGGGGGTCGCCGGAGGCGGCTTCCGGGCGACGGTTCCGATGCCTGGTCTTGCGGCGGCCCCGCGGCCGCCGAGCGCGGCCGAGATCACCGAAGCGATGAGGATTGCCGCAGCCCATTTCGGGGCCAGGCATCTTCGGCAAGCCGAGATGATTGCCGAAAAAGTTTTGAGCGCCGTGCCGACGCAGCCTGATGCGCTCCATCTGCTTGGCCTTATCGCCTTTGAAACCGGCGCCTACGACAAGGCGGAGCGGTTGATCGGCTCGGCGGTCAAGGCCAGCCGAAAGCCTTCGGCCAATATGCTTGTCAATTACGGAAATCCGCTTCGCGAGCAGGGTAAGTTCGACGAAGCACGCAATGCCTACGACCGCGCGCTCAAGCTCGATCCTGCTTACGCCGACGCCTATCTCGAGCGCGGCATCATGAAAAAGTACAACTACGAATACCAGTCAGCGCTTGACGACTTCGCCAAGGCGATCGAACTGCGGCCCGACTATGCGCTCGCTTATGCCCGAAGCTCCGAAGTCAAAATGGATATGGGGTTGTTTCGCGAAGCACTGGTTTTCTGCAATCAGGCGCTTGAGCGCATTCCGCAACCGCCGGTGTCGATCTTCTCGCTCATGGCAAACCTGCACGACCGGCTCTCAGAACTGGACAAAGCAAGAGAGTACGCGGAAAAAGCTTTGGCGCTTGATCCCCTCAATCCGGAAGGAACCCGGATATGGGCCAAGGCCGAACGGCGCAAGCATGCGGGCGGCAGCCCGGCCCTTGTCGAAGCGCGCCGCCGCCTTGCTTCGCTCGACAAGGCGTCCATGACGATCGAGCAGAGGCGGATCAACGATGCCGAGCTCGCGCAAATTTGTGAAAAGCAGGGCGATATCGATGCGGCGTTCGGCTATTTCGAAGCGATGAATAGTGCTGCGGCGGTAGAGGCCGATATCCGCCACATCGACAAGCAGATTTATGTCGACGAAGTCGCCACCGTGAGCGCCGGCATAACGCGGGAAGCCGTCGCCAAATGGCAGGAGCTGCCGCCGGTCGCGCCGACGACAGGCCATCGCGCGGCCCACGTGTTTCTGGTTGGATTTCCGCGCTCGGGAACGACGCTCCTCGATCAGATCATGGACGCTCATCCCGACGTGCAGGTATTTGAAGAATTGCCGACGCTAATCAAGGCGCGGAACCGCTTGAAGCGCCTCCAGAATGAATACCCGGCTTCGCTCGCCGATATCAGCGAGCAGGAGCGGGCGGAATTTCGCAAAATCTATTTTGAGGAATACGAAAGCGTCGGCGCGAAGTTCGGCGAGAAGATTGTCGTCAACAAAATGCCCCTCAATCTCGCACATGGCGGGCTTATTCAGCGCGTTTTTCCGGACGCGAAGATCATTTTCGCGCTGCGCCATCCGGCCGATGTCGTACTTTCCTGTTTCATGCAGGATTTCCAGCTCAATTTCTCGATGGCGAGCTGCCTGACGCTTCAGGATACGGCGAAGCTCTACGATCAGGTCATGACGCTTTGGCAACGCTACCGGGAGCTTCTGCCGCTCAATGTCGTCGAAGTGCGCTACGAAAATCTCGTGCGCGATCTCCGGAGCGAAGTCGAGCCGGTACTGGATTTTCTCGGACTGCCCTGGAACGAGGCGCAGGCCGATCCGGCCGCGCATGCCCTTGCGCGCGGCACCATCCGCACGCCGTCCTATGCCCAGGTGACGCAGCCCATCTATGCGAGCGCCACCGACCGCTGGCGGCGCTACGAAAAGCATCTCGCGCCCGTTCTGCCCCTCCTTGAAAAGCATATCCGCCAATTCGGCTATGCACTCTGACCGGTCCATGACAGTCAAAAAAATTCTTCTCGTCGATGATGACGACGCGCTGCGCGGTTCGCTGATGGAGCAATTGCAGCTCCATGAGGAATTCCAGTGCGTCTCCGTTTCGACGGCCGCTGCCGGGATCGAACAGGCGCGCAGCGCGCAGCTCGATCTCGTGCTGCTCGATGTCGGGCTTCCCGACATGGATGGGCGCGAGGCGTGCCGGCTGATGCGCAAGGGCGGCCTCAAGGTGCCGATCATCATGCTGACGGGAGCGGACACCGATTCCGACACAATTCTCGGGCTCGACGCCGGCGCCAACGATTATGTGACGAAGCCCTTCCGCTTTGGTGTGCTGCTTGCCCGTATCCGGGCGCAGCTCCGAAGCCATGAGCAAAGCGAAGACGCCGTCTTCGCCATCGGGCCTTATTCGTTCCGGCCGAGCGCCAAGGTTCTTCTCGATGCGCAGCAGAAGAAAGTGCGACTGACCGAGAAGGAAACCAACATCCTGAAGTTTCTCTACCGCTCCGGCGCCAGGGTCGTCGGCCGCGATGTGCTGCTGACGGAGGTGTGGGGCTATAATTCGGGCGTGACGACGCACACGCTCGAAACGCATATCTATCGCCTGCGTCAAAAAATCGAAAAGGATCCGTCAAACGCCGAGATCCTCGTCACCGAAGCCGGCGGATACCGCCTCGTTCCTTGAATAAACCGGGAGGATAGATCATGGCCGATACGGAACAAACCATACTCGCGCTTGCCGCGCGCCTGCTGACAGCCATCGAGACGGTGAATCTCGACGAGATCAGGCGTTGCTACTGCGAAGATGCGCGCATCTGGCATAACTTCGACAATATCGATCAGACGGTGGAGGAAAATCTCAAAACCTTCCTCTGGATGCAAGGGGCCATGAGCGACATCAAATACGACGTTCGCCGCCGCTTCGCTTTCCCGGGCGGCTATGTGCAGCAGCATGTGCTGACCGCCAAACGGGCGGACGGCAAAGCCTTCGCGATACCCGCTTGCGTCGTCGTCACGGTGAAGGATGGCCGCATTTCGAGGCTGGAGGAATATCTCGATCCCGCTCCCGCCCTGGCGCCGGCCGCTTCGGCGACGGGCGAAGCGGCCGGCGTCGAATCGGCGTGAGATATCAACGCCGTTTTGATTTTCCCGGACCGCTCTAGTTGTCGCCGGGAACGTCGGCCGTCCGCCTGTAGGTGGTGGCGAATTCGGGCGGCATGCGCGTCGCCTTGCCGGTTTCGATGTTGATGCAGACGAAATCGGAGAGGCCGCGCAGCAGCGTCGCGCCGGTGCGGCTGCCGATGATCTGAAAGCGGCGGCGCAGGCGCAGCCGTCCATCATTGCCCGTGATCCAGGTTGCGATCTTCACTTTGTCGCCTTCATGCGAGGGCGCGAAATATTCCAGCTCGTGGCGACGCACCACCAGCCCCCTGTTGAGCGCGGCATAGGCCGCGAAGTCGAGCCCGAGGGCGACCGAATGGTCCCAGGCTGCCTTCGCCATCCAGCCCAGATAAACGACGTTGTTGGTGTGGCGGAAATCGTCGATGTGATGCGGCTCGACCGTCACTTCAAGGATGAAGGGCGTGGGGTAATCCCAGTCGGCCGGTTTGTTCTCTGCCATGTCGAGCGCTCCGTTGCGGCAACCCCTCTTTAGAGCCGTGTCGATTTTCATGGAATCACGAAACGGCTCTAGGTATTTATTTTGTCGCGGTTCCTGACGGAAAACCGCTGCACACTTTTCCTGGAACCGCTCTAGCGGGCGCGGGGTTCGGGGGGCAATGGCGGGGCGGGCGGCATTTCGCTATGCTTTTTGAATGAGCCTCAAAGCCATCATTTCGCTTTTGAAGCGCCACGACCTTTTCGCCGGGCTCGACCCCGTGCGTCTCGAAGTGCTGGCTTTTACGGCGGAGCGCCCGAGCTTCGAGGCCGGCGACACGCTTTTCGAATCGGGCGAGGAGGCGCATGAGGCCTATCTCATTCTCGAAGGCCAGGCCGTGATGCTCGCCCATGTCGGCGCGCCGCCGGTGGCGTCGGAGATGCGGCACGGGGCGTCGCGGCGGGGGGAGCCTCGGGCGCTCCGGCTCGAGCGTGGCGATCTGATCGGCGAAAGCGCGCTTTTTCACGAGGGCTTGCGGCGATCGACGGTGAGAGCGGCGAGCCGGCTTGAGACGCTGGCGATCAGCCGCTATCTCTTCCGGCGGCTGATGGAGGAATTTCCGGAAATGGCGGGCGCGGTCGCCCATGCGCTGACCGAACGGCTGGCTGCGACCGGCTCCGAGGTCGAAGCGTTGGGACGGCGGCTCGGCCGGGCGAAAGGCGAGAGATGAGCGAGATCGAAGAGCAGGGCGCCGTAGCGGCGGATGAGAAGAGCCAGGACTGGCCGCCGAACATTCAGGCGGTCTTCAAGCGCATGGCGCCTGCGAGCCGTTATCTCGGCCTCGAAATCGTTTCCGCCGACCGCGCGGCGGGCAAGGTCGAGGTTGCGTTCAATGCGGGGCCCGAACTCTGCAACATGTGGGGCGGCATTCAGGGCGGCATGGTCGCGGCCATGCTCGACGATGTGATGAGCCTTGCCGTCGGCCTCGGCCTCGAATGGGGTCAGATCAGTCCGACACTCGAGCTGAAAGTCTCGATGCTGGCGCCGGCCCGGCCCGGCCGCATCAAGGGCGTCGGCCGCGTCTTGAAGCGCGGCAAGTCGGTCGCGTTCATCGAGGGCGAACTTTTCAATGCCGAAGGCGCGCTGCTTGCGACGGCCAGCTCGACGGCAAGTTTCGTCACGCTGAAGCGGAAAGAAAAGTCCGACGCCCCTCAGGCATAGGCGTGCGCGTCGATATGGCTGCGCGCTTTTGCCGTCAGATGGGTTTCGAACAGCGCGAAGTGGTGGCGGATGCCAGCGTTGAGCGTCATCTTGTCGAGCTTCACAACCTGGCGTGTCTCGCGCAGGAAGCTCGGCCAATAGCGGATCACCATCCAGACGTTGTCGGCCAAGGGCGCCAGTTCGTCGTCCGGCATCGAGAGATGTTTCGCCTCGATCATATGACGGAACATTTTCTGCAGCATCGCCGTCGTCAGCTCGTAGACGCGATGCACCTTGCCTTCGAGTTCCGTCGAAGTGCGGCCAAATTCCGCCTGGTCGCGATAGAGAAACTGGTATTCCCAGACTTCCTCGAAGACCATCCGGTTGAAGAGCACATAGGCGTCGAGCACGGTTTCGGGCGTCGACTTGATCGCCAGCCGCGTGTCGATGCGGCGGATCAAGGCGTATTGATGGGCGCGGACGAGATCCTTCTTGGTACGGAAGTGATACCAGAGGTTGCCCTCGGAGATGCCGACCTCTTCGGAGATCCGTGCGGTCGTTACCGTGTCGTAGCCGTTCTCGTTGAAGAGCCGGAGGCTGACGGCGAGGATGCGTTCCTTGGTCTTTGAAGCCATGCCGGTCTTTGCGTGCCTGTTGTTTTTGCTCTGGTTTTCCCGCGTCAGGGCTGGCGGATGGTGGCCTCTTGCGCCTTTAGGGTCAATACCCTAGTATAGGGTACCTACCCTAGAGAACCGGCGGAAACAAAGCCGGGCTCACATGTTCGAGGAAACCCCCCCCGATCCGGCTTCCGGTCGGATCGTGAAAAAGAAGTCCCGTGAATTTGTCCCCGCAAATTCACGGGAGCGGGCATTAAGCGGCGGCGCAGATTCCCCGGCTGGTCCCCCCAGCTCCAGCGCCTCCCTACAGCGAAAGCGATGCGATCACGGGTACGTGGTCGGATGCCCGCTCCCATCCTCGCGCCTCTTTCAGCACCTTCATCGACAAGGGCGCATCGGCAAGCGCCGGCGTCACCCAGATGTGGTCGAGGCGGCGGCCGCGATCGGCGGCGGCCCAATCCTTGGCGCGGTAGCTCCACCAGGAATAGAGCTTCTCCTCGGGCGGCACGAAGCGGCGCATCACATCGACCCAGTCATGCGAGGCATAGATCTCGTTCATCAGATCGACTTCGACGGGCGTGTGGCTGACGATCTTCAGCAGCTGCTTGTGCGACCAGACATCGTGCTCGAGCGGCGCGACATTGAGATCGCCGACCAGAACCATGCGGTTTTCGCTCTTCTTCTTGTGGCCGGCATACCAGTCCGCCATCTCGCGCATGAAGCGGAGCTTGTGGGCGAACTTCTCGTTGATCTTCGGGTCCGGTTCGTCGCCGCCCGCCGGCACATAGAAATTATGCACCGTCAGTCCGCCCGGCACGTCGAGTTCGACGGAGACGTGGCGCGCATCGCCCTTCTCGCAGAACTCCTTCGCGGCCATTTTCTTGAACGGCACGCGGCTCGCAATGGCGACGCCGTGATAGCCCTTCTGGCCGTTGATCGCGACATGGGGGTAGCCCGCCTTCTGGATCGCCTTCAGGGGGAAGGCGTCGTTGACGCACTTGATCTCCTGGAGGCAGAGCACATCCGGCTTTTCGTCGGCGAGCAGGTTCTCGACGAGATTGATCCGCAAGCGGACGGAATTTATGTTCCAGGTCGCGATCTTGAGCTTCTTCACGGGAGCCCCGTTGTTCGGAAAGAAAATCAGAGAATGTTGAACGTGAGGCCGGCAATGCCGATCGGCCAGTGGCCGCGGGCGAAGAGCGCGAATTTGTGCCGGAAGGGATGGTCGTCATCGGCTTCGGCGATCAGCGTCAGCGCGACGCCGTGCGCGGCCTGCACCGCGGCGCCGGCAGCTGCGTTCAGCAGTTCCTCGTCGTCGATGCCGTGCTCGGCGGCGGCTTCGCGCGCGGCCGCGCCGATGCGCTCGCCCAGAAGCGCCGAAACATGCGTCAACGCAATCGCCAGCGCGTCCTCGGAAATGTGTTCCAGTGCTTCGGAGGCGAGGCCGGCGCGCAGGCTTTCTTCCGCCTCCCATTGCGCGGTGTCGTAGTCGAGGCTCTGGGCGGCGTCCGCCGCATCCGTCCAGTCGCCGAGGCGGGCGACATCGACATCGGGAAAGCCGAGGCCGTCGAGATAGGTGCGGGCGGTGTTTCTGGTGTCGCGGTCGAGCGGTTCGCCGGCGGCGGAAAACCAGGGCAGGCGCGTCGCGGCTTCCGCGAAGGCGCGCACGCCCCTCAGGAGCGGGATTTCCTCTTCCAGCGCGTCGAGGTCGTCGTCGCTCAGCGTGATGGTGGGCTCGTCGTCGTCTTCCTGCATGGAACGCTTATACACGGCGGAGTGAGGATTGTTTGCGTCTTATGATTTTGTTTAGTGAGGGCCAGAAAAAGTTGCGCCCCGTCGGGGGGAGACGGGGCGCAACCGCGCTTCTTCTGCGCTGTGGCGCCGGGAGGGGAATTCCGGCGCCTCGGGGGCCGAGAGCACCACGCCAGACGAGCGGGGGGCAGGTCGTCCGGCGGGCTCAACGCTCCGCCCTCATGAGCAAATAGATATGTCGAGGGAACAAGACGTTCAATGGCGCGGCTTCATGATCTTTTAATGAATTCCAATCTGCCGTTTCACGCTAAATCACCCTTTAAAATCAATGCCTTGTGCACATAGGAAAACCCCCGCGCGTTGTTCAAAACGTCGCAGGGGGTGTTTTGTATCGTGCCGGCACGCTTCTGGACCGGGGTCTTTCAAACCGTCACGGGAACGATCAGAGGCGTCCGAGGTCCTTGGCGATGAGGTCGATGCAGCGGCGGGCCAGGCCGAAAAGCTCGTCGATCTCGCTCTCGGTGATGACGAGCGGCGGCGAGAGCACCATCGTGTCGCCGATGGCGCGCATGACGAGGCCGTTGTCGAAGCAGTGGATGCGGCAGCGGTAGCCGACTTCGAGCTCGGCGGGATACTTCTGCCTTGTCTTCTTGTCCTTCACCAGCTCGATGCCGCCGATCATGCCACACCCTCGCGTTTCGCCGACGAGCGGATGGTCTTCCAGTTCCTTCAGCTTCTTCTGGAAATAGGCGCCGGTCGCGCCGCCCGCTTTTTCGACGAGCTTCTCTTTCTGCATCAGCTCGAGATTGGCGAGCGCGACGGCGCAGGCGACGGGGTGGCCTGAGTAAGTGAAGCCGTGCGACCATTCCTCGCTCGAATTATAGACAGCCTCGCCGACGCGGCTGCCGAGGCCAACGGCGGCGATCGGCTGGTAGCCGGACGACAGGCCCTTGGCCATGTTGATCATGTCGGGCTCGATGCCGAAGGTGTCTGAGCCGAACCATTTGCCGGTGCGGCCGAAGCCGCAGATCACTTCATCGATGTGGAGCAGCACATCATATTTCTTGCAGATGCGGTTGATCTCGCCCCAATAGGTCGGGGGCGGAATGATGAGGCCGCCCGCGCCCTGAATGGGCTCGGCGACGAAGGCGGCGACGTTCTCGGCGCCCAGCTCGAGAATCTTCTCTTCGAGTTTTCGCGCGATCTTCAGGCCGAATTCGTCGCGGTCCATGTCGCCGCCCTCGCCATACCAGTCGGGACAGTCGATATGGACGAAGCCCGGCAGCGGCAGATCGGCCTGCGGGTGCATCGACGTCAGCCCTGAGAGCGAGGCGGAGGCGAGCGTCACGCCGTGATAGGCCTTTTTGCGGGCGATGAAGATTTTCTTCTTCGGCTGTTTTTGCAGGTTCCAGAAATAGCGGATGATCTTGACCGCGCTGTCGTTGCCTTCCGAGCCGGAGTTCGCAAAGAAAAAGCGGTCGATGCCTTTTGGGCAAACTTCGGCGAGTTTGGCTGAAAGTTCGGCGGCGTAAGGATGCGTCGTCTGAAAGAAGGTGTTGTAGAAGGGCAGTTCCTTCAGCGCCTTGTAGCCGGCTTCCGCCAGCTCCTCGCGGCCATAGCCGACCTGCACGCACCAGAGCCCGGCCATGCCGTCGATCAGACGGTTGCCCTCCGAATCCCAGATGTAAACGCCCTTGGCCTTGGTGATGACGCGGGCGCCTTTTTTGGCGAGCTCATGATGGGTCGTGAAGGGATGGAGATGATGGGCGGCATCCATCTCCTGCCAGCGTTTCGTCTGATTGGATTTCGCAACAGCTTGCGACATGGGAGTGCTCCTCAGTTTCCGGATATCGGGATTGTGCGGAAAGCGCGAGGCGTCGCCTCGCGGGGGAGCGTTCTACGGATTATAGCCGATACGCGCGCAGAGGATCAGAAGCTCGTGCTTCCGTCGGACGCTGGAATGGAGGTCGGTGCGCATGGGTCCAATTCTACTGGATGAAGAGGAAATGGGCGAGTCTCCCCGCCTTCCCAATCACGTCTTGCCCCGGCTTGACCGGGGCATCCATCTTCTCTGCGACCAGACAGATGGATGGCCCGGTCAAGCCGGGCCATGACGGGAGAAATGCAATCACACGTTCAGCAACAGATGCTCGCGCTCCCAGGCGGAGATGACCTGCTGGTAGGCTTCGTGCTCGGTCGCCTTGACGTCGAGATAGACCATGACGAAATCGTGCCCGAGGATTTCCTTGAGGTCGGACGAGGTGCGCAGGTTGTCGAGCGCGTCGAGGAGATGGCGCGGCAGGCCGTAGCGTTTCGATTCGTAGGCGTTGCCCTTCATCTCCTTGGTCGGCACCAGTTCCTCGGTCATGCCGATATAGCCGCAGGCGAGCGAGGCGGCGATGGCGAGGTAGGGATTGGCGTCGGCGCCCGGCACGCGGTTCTCGACGCGGCGCGCCGAGCGCTTGGCTTCGGGAATGCGCAAGCCGACCGTCCGGTTCTCGTGGCCCCAATGGGTGTTGATGGGGGCGGCGAGGTCGCGGACGATGCGGCGATAGGAATTGACGTTGGGCGCAATCAAGGGCATCGCGGCCGGCAGGTGGCGCTGCAGGCCGGCGATGTAGGAGAGGAACAGCTTCGAGTCGCGGCCCTGTTTGGTCGAGAAAAGATTCTCGCCCGTGTCGACGTCGATCAGCGACTGGTGGATGTGCATGGCGCTGCCGGGCTCGCCCTCATAGGGCTTGGCCATGAAGGTCGCATAGACGCCGTGCTTCAGCGCCGCTTGACGCATGGTGCGCTTGAAAAGGAACGCCTGATCGGCGATTTCGAGCGGGTCGCCGTGATCGAAATTGATTTCGACCTGGGCCGCGCCCGATTCATGGATCAGCGTGTCGATGTCCAGATCCTGCGCCTCGCAGAAATCATACATGTCCTCGAAGATCGGATCGAACTCGTTGACCGCGTCGATGCCGTAGGACTGGCGCGCCTTTTCCTGGCGTCCATTGGTGCCGACGGGCGGCTCCAGCGGATAATCGGGGTCGATGTTCTTGGCGGCAAGGAAGAATTCGATTTCCGGCGCGACGACGGCCTGCCAGCCCTTCGCCTCGTAAAGCGCCAGCACCTTCTTCAGCACATTGCGCGGCGCGATCGGCACATGAGCGCCGTCGCGGTAATTGGCGTCGCAAATGATCTGCGCGGTCGGCTCGTCATACCAGGGGACGACGCGGACGGTCTGGGGATCGGGATCGAGAACGATGTCCGGCTCCGTGTCGGAGAGAACGTCGCTATCGATGAAGTCGCCCGTCACCGTCTGGCCGAAGATCGATTCCGGCAGGCGCAGCGTGCGGTCGTTGAGCCCGGAGATGAATTTGCGCGTCGGCAGGATCTTGCCGCGTGCGATGCCCGCCATGTCCGAGATCATCACCTCGACCTCGGTGATGCGCCGGTCCTTCAGCCATTTGACCAGATCTTCCCTGTTCTTGACCGTCTCGTTGCCCGTTGTCATGGGGCACCACTTCTTTCCTGTGTTCTGCCGCTCAGGCCGACTTCACGCCGGCGCGGGGTTGCTCGACGCCATGCCTTGCCGCCGCGGCGCTTCGCACCGCCTCGCCGAAAGCATGGAAGAGTTTCTGGGACACCGTGTTCTCCCAGTATTTCCACTCGGGATGCCACTGAACGCCGAGCGCGAAGGCTTTCGCGTCGCGCAGGGCAACGGCTTCCGGCGTTCCGTCCGGCGCGCGGCCTTCGACGGCGAGCCGGTCGGCGGCGCGCGCTATGCCTTGCCCGTGCAGGGAGTTCACGCGGATCGTCCGTGTGCCGATGATTTTCTCGAATATGCCGCCGGGGGTGAAATTCACCTCATGCGCGGGTGCATATTGCGTGTCGAGCGGATCGTCCTTCCGTTCGCGGTGATCGAGGCGCGGCGCAAAGCCCGGCTCGCCTTCGGTCTCGTGAATGTGCTGGTGCAACGTGCCGCCGAAGGCGACGTTCAGCTCCTGAAAGCCGCGGCAGACGCAGAAGAGGGGAACGCCGCGTTCGACCGACGCGCGGATCAGGTCGAGCGTCAGGGCGTCGCGCTGCTCGTCCATCAGGACGCCTTCGCGCGGGGCCGTGCCGCCGTAGCGTCTCGGATGGACGTTCGAGTGTGAGCCGGTGAGGAAGATGCCGTCGCAAAGAGCGAAAATCTCGTCAAGTTCGGCGTCGATGTCGAAGGGGACCGCCTCGGCGGTCAATCGCGGCACGGGAAGCAGGATCGGCTTCGCGCCGGCGCCGCCCTCGACGGCGGCGATGTATTTTTCGCCGACGGCGTGAAAGGGATGCGCGCCCAGCAACTTCACGTCGCACGGGATGCCGACGACCGGCCGTCTCTGAACTCTGAGGGTCATGCCCCATCAGAGGTACCATGCGCCCCCCCGGGGCGGTCAAGCCGGGGCGTTCGTCCTAGGTCACAAGTATATGAAATTAAACGGAATTCGTCTTATTGGCGGCCGATGCCCGGGCGCTGTTCGTCGTTCAGGACGAAGAGCGCATTGTCGGCATGGATGCCGGACTGGACTTGGCGGAGCGCCACGGTCGTCTGGAGCCCTTGCGCGTCGGTGACGACCCATTGGCGCAATTGCAGGTTCGGCTCGTCGAAGACCAGCGTCAGATCGCCCGGCGCATTGCCGCTCTTGTCCTGCAGCTTGACGCGCAGCACGCCCGGCTGGCGCTCGACCGAAAGCACTTTCGTATCCTCGGCGAGATTGACGTGGCGGCTCAGCAGAATGCCGAGCGGCGTCGAGCCGATCGGATAGCGTTGCGCGGCGGAAGATGAATCCTTCACCGCGACCCAGGTGCCGTCGGCGACGACGAGCATTTTTGTCGGCGGCGTATATTCAAACCGCAGGCGGCCGGGGCGGCGGAGATAGAATTTTCCTTCCGCCAGCGAGCCGTCGGGCCCCACTTGCAGAAAATTTCCCTGCATGTCGGTGAGACCGTCGAGATAGGCGCTGACGCGGTCGAGGTCGGCCTTGTCGTTGGCGGCGAGCACCTGCGCGCCGCTTGCGCCGGCTTGCGCCGCTTCATCGGCATGAGCGGGCGCGCTCGCCGTGGCGACGGCCAGCGCCAGCACGCCGATGCCGATCAGGGCGGCGGCGGCCAGCATCATCTGGCGATAGCGGCGGCTTTGCTCCAAGTCTTTCATGACAAAAATCATGGTCGGCCTTTGTGGCAAAAAGAAGAGTTTGCACAGGCGCTTGCGCGGCGTTTTGGAGAGGAATGTCGGGCGAAGTGCGCTTTCTTCCGGCGCTGTGTCCGGCATGCCGCAGGTTTCGCGGCCTCGCCGTCAATGGTCGCCGATCAGAACCTCGCGTTTACCCTGATGGTTCGGCGGACTGACGACGCCTTGTTCTTCCATAAGTTCGATCAGGCGCGCGGCGCGGTTGTAGCCGATCTGCAAGCGGCGCTGGATGTAGCTCGTCGAGGCGCGTTTGTCGCGCGCGACGATGGCGACCGCCTTGTCGTAGAGATCGTCGCCCGAGCCCTCGCCGTCGAGGCCGAACGCTTCGCCGCCGCCTTCTTCCGGTTCGGCGGTGATCGCTTCCAGATATTCCGGCACACCCTGTTTTTTCAAGAAGGTCACGACCTTCTCGACTTCCTCGTCGGACACAAACGGTCCGTGGACGCGGCGGATGCGGCCGCCGCCCGCCATGTAGAGCATGTCGCCCTGGCCGAGCAGTTGCTCCGCACCTTGCTCGCCCAGGATCGTGCGGCTGTCGATCTTCGAGG
>DASVNC010000333.1:0-6912 GCA_036384055.1 Parvibaculum sp. | reverse complement strand
CGACCGGCGAGAAACCGCGTCGGAGCGCATCGACGGCGAGCCAGAGGCCGAGAACGATCATGGCGGCGGCCAACGCGACGCCCGCCACGCCAAGCCGACGATGGAGATCGTGCCGGCCGGCGGCGACGAAACCCGTCTGCGCGATGAGCAGGGCACACCAGCTGGTGAAGACGAGACCATGCACGAGCATCAAGGCCGAAAGCTCGGGCGGGGCGTGGAAGACCGGCTTCAGGTAGAAGCTGCGTGAAAAGCCGATGAAGGCCGCCAACGCGACGGCGGCCGCCATCGATGGATAAAAAATGGAATCCGTGCGGCTTGCACGCGCCGAGTGCTGAATTGCGGTCATGACATCCCCCCGGTTTCGACCACGCGCAGGATAGTGGCAAAATCCCCGGTCGTGAAGGGAACGATCAACCCGCGAGGCTGACGCCGACGAGGTGGCCGATGGCGTAGGTGATGCCGGCGGCGGCGAAGCCGATGAGGAGTTGGCGCATGGCCGAGAATACCGCGCCGCGGCCAGTGAAGAGCGAGGTGCCCGCGCCGATCAGGGCGAGCGCGGCGCCCGAGGCGGCGAGACTTGCGAGCAGCGCCGCATCGCCCGTCAGAACGAAATAAGGCGCGACCGGAAAGACCGCGCCGACCGAAAAGAGAAGGAAAGAGGCGCCGCCCGCGCCCCAGGCGGAGCCGCCGAGTTCTTCGGGGTCGATGCCGAGCTCCTCGCGCACCAGCGTGTCGAGCGCCGTCTTCTTGTCGGCAAAGAGCCTGTCGGCCAGCGCCCTGGCTTCGTTTTCGCCGAGTCCCTTGGCCTGATAGATGAGGATGAGTTCTTCCTTCTCTTCCTCCGGCACCTCTTCCAGTTCCATCGCTTCGGTGGCGATCTGCTTTTGATAAAGCTCGCGCGAGGAATTGACCGAGAGCCATTCGCCCATCGCCATCGAACAGGCGCCGGCGACGAGACCGGCGAGACCTGTGAGCAGGATCGTCGCGTTCGAGGTGTCGGCGCCGGCGACGCCCATGACCAGCGAGAGGTTGGAGACGAGGCCGTCATTGGCGCCGAGCACGGAGGCGCGCAGCGCATTGCCGCCCATCGCGCGGTGGCGGCCTTCAAGTCTTGCGATGGCGCCGCCTTCGAGACCCGTTTTCGGGCTCGCGATGGCGGACAGGATGCGCGCATGGCTGCGCTCGGCCTGCGGCAAGCCGCCGGCAACCGCTTCCGGCTGTTTGTCGTAAGCGCCGCTGTCTGCCTGTTCCAGCGTGTTGATGACGGGGAGGACGAAGGCCGGGCCGAAACGGCGGGCGAGAAAGGCGAGCGCGCGGGTGCGGAAGCCGGGCTTCAGACCGCCCGGCACGCGGGCGCCGGCTTTCTTCAATTGCCTGCGCCAGTATTCGGCGTGGCTGTCCTCCACCGCGGCGAGGCGGCGATAGACATCGGCGAGTTTCGGGTCTTCCTCGGCCTCGGCAAGCGCGCGGTAGAGCGAGGCGCCGTCGATCTCGCCTTGCAGATTGTCACGGTAGCGCAGGCTCTTCTCGTCGGCCGTCATGTCTACCCCGAGCTATTTCCGGCGCAGCGACGCGACCTTGTCCATCACGCGCATCAGGTTGCCGCCCCAGAGCTTCGCTATGTCGGCTTCGGAATAGCCGCGCCGCACAAGCTCTTTCGTTACGTTGAGGGTTTCGCCCGCGTTCGACCAGCCTTCGATGCCGCCGCCGCCCTGAAAATCCGACGCGATGCCGACATGATCGATGCCGATCAGCTTCACCGCATAGTCGATGTGATCGACGAGATCGTGGACGTTGGCGCGCGGCCACTTTTTGTCGATGTCGGCGATGCTGGCCTGGAACTTCGCTTTCACTTCAGGGCTTGCATCGAAGAAGGCATCGAGGCTGGTGAGCCCCAGCGATTTCGCCAGCGCGCCGCGCGCGGCTTTCTTTTCCTTCGGCATCGGCTTCAGATATTCGTCGAAGGCGATGATCTGGATGACGCCGCCCTTTTTGGCGAGCAGCTTCATCTCCTCGTCCGACATGTTGCGCGGATGCGGATTGAGCGCATAAACGCCGGAATGCGAGGCGATGATCGGCGCGCGGGACGCCTTGATGGCCGCGAGCGTCGTCGACTTCGCCGAATGCGACACATCGACCATGATCCCCAGATCGTTACAGCGGGCGATGATCTTTCGGCCATAGGGGCTGAGGCCCCCATGCTCGCCGCCCTTGTCGTTCGGCCGGTCGCCGAGATCGTCCTGCGGCTGAGCGGAATCGGCGATGTCGTTGTGGCCGTTATGGACGAGGCCGAAATAGCGCGCACCGAGCTTGTAATAAATGTCGAGGAGCGCCGGCTCCCTGCCGATCGAATAGCCGTTCTCGATGCCGATCAGTGCCACGCGGCGTCCGCTTGCATGAATGCGGCGGATGTCGGCGGACGTCAGCGCCAGGCCGATTTCGCTTGGATATTGCTCGTCGGTCATGCGGTGGACGGCGGCGAATTTCGCCAGGGCTTCGGACGCCGCCTCCGCATAACCCGCCTCGTCGCGTTTCGTCTGCTCGACAAAAGCGATGAAGAAGACCGCGTCGAGGCCGCCTTTTTTCATTTTCGGAATATCGACGAGGACGGGCGGCGGGTTGTCCTTGTCCGGATCGTATTTCGGCGTTGCGAAGAAGGTCGGGATGTCGGTGTGGGTGTCGATGGTGATGACATGCGACTGGATTTCGCGGGCCTTGGCGGTGAGCGCGTCGTCGTCCGACGCATAAGCCGCCGATGTCAGCGCCAGAAGGGCAATGCCCGCGCCTATGATTTTCTTCATGCCGTCCCCCGAAATCAGTTTGCTAATTGCGCCGCGCTTCAATCGCGTCCCAGACGAGGCCTGCGAGATTGGTGCCGTCGAAGCGGTCGATTTCCTGAATGCCGGTCGGCGAGGTGACGTTGATTTCGGTGAGGTAGTCGCCGATGACGTCGATGCCGACGAAAATAAGCCCGCGCTTTTTCAGCTCCGGGCCGATCGCCTCGCAGATTTCCTGTTCGCGCTTCGTC
The DNA here is from genome assembly GCA_036384055.1 of Parvibaculum sp. Taxonomy (GTDB): domain Bacteria; phylum Pseudomonadota; class Alphaproteobacteria; order Parvibaculales; family Parvibaculaceae; genus Parvibaculum. Next base: position 3,884 of record DASVNC010000333.1, on the reverse strand, counting down.
AGCATGGATTTTTCGGGCCGTCCGCCGACATGCATGTTGGAGCGCGCCTCGCCTTCGGCGGGGACGCGGTTGATGGCACCGACCGCCTGTCCGTCCACGAGGATGATGCGCTTGTCGCCCTTGCGGACGTCGGCCAGATATTTCTGCACGATCACCGGCTCGCGGTTCATCTGGCCGAACATTTCAAGGAGCGAGGCGAGGTTCTCGTCGCCCTCGCGGATGCGGAAGACGCCCATGCCGCCATTGCCGAAGAGCGGCTTGACGATGATGTCGCCGAATTCCTTGCGGAAGGATTTGATCTCTTCGGGGTCGCGCGAAATCAGCGTCGGCGGCAAGAGGCCCTCGAAGCGGGTGGCGAACAGTTTTTCCGGCGCGTTGCGGACCTCGGACGGGTTGTTGACCACCAGCGTTTTGGGGTGGATCACCTCCAGCATGTGCGTCGCGGTGATGTAGCTCATGTCGAAGGGCGGGTCTTGACGCATCAGGACGACATCGACGGTGTGGAGGTCGAGCTTTTCCATCGAGCCCAACGTCGAATGATTGCCCGCCTCGCGGCGCAGCGTCAGCGCCCGCCCCCGCGCATAGACGCGGCCGTCGCGCATCGAGAGTTCTTTCGGCTCATAATAGAAGAGGGAATGGCCGCGTTTCTGCGCCTCGAGCCCGAGGGCGAAGGTCGAATCCGCGTCGATATTGATCGTGTGGATCGGGTCCATCTGGATGGCGACGGTCAGCGGCATTTGGTCTCCGGTCTTCTGGCGGGCAGGCGAATTGTCAGGAGAAGATGGGGGAGGACGGGCGGAAACACCAGTCCCTGAAATTGGAGCCGTCTTGCACAGAACCGCCACAGGGGTGAATCTGGGGCCAAAGGAAGCGCCATGACCAACGAACTCGTCACCTTCGGCCTGACCGCCCTGGCCGGCTATTTCGCCATCGCCAATCCGATCTCGAGCACACCGATTTTCCTGGCGCTGACCGCCGGCGACGGGCCGGCGGTGAAGCGCCGGATCGCCCGCAACGCGGTGCTGACGGCGCTTTTTGTGGTGGTTCTTTTCAGCGTCGCCGGAAAGCTCATTTTCGAGATGTTCGGCATCACAATGGCGGCGCTCCGGATCGCCGGGGGCATTCTGGTCTCGATCGTCGGCTACCAGATGCTGCAGGGCCGCTCGTCCTCGGTGCAGGTGCCGCATCAGGTCGAGGGCGAGGAGCCGGCGCCGGACGTGCTGCGGGCGCAGCTCTCGGTCGCCGTGTCGCCGCTCGGCATGCCGATGATCGCAGGCCCCGGCACCATAGCGACCGCCGTCGGTTTCGCGGCGCAATCGGGCCTTCTCTACACGGCGATTTCGATGGCCGCCTTCGCGGTCATTGCCGGGGTCACTTATCTGAGTTTCATGCAGGCGAACCGGATCGTGCGCTTTCTGGGCGAGACCAACCTCACCGTGGTGACGCGGCTGATGGGCATTATCGTCGCGACCATCGGCGTCGAGATGGTACTGACGGGCACAGGCGACGCGGCGCGGGATTTTCTGCAATCGGTGCAGATGCTGCCGCTGCCGAGGCCCTGGGCGCCTGGTACAGTTTTGATTTGAGGCGCCGGAGCGCCTAGTTCAGTTTTGATTCGAGGCGCCGGAGCGCCTAGTTCAGTTTTGATTTGAGGCGCCGGAGCGCCTCTTCGGCCATGCCCGCGATGCGCATTTCGCCGTCGCAGGACGCCATGTTGCGGCAGGTCTCGAAGGCGGTGGCGGCGGCGCTCATGCGGCCGGCATGAACTTCGAGGCGGCCAAGCTCGAATTGCAGTCCGGCGCGGCGCGGCGCCAGCCAGATCATCCGCGTCACCACTTCGCGGGCGCGCTCGAACTCGTTGGCTTTGAGGGCCCGGCTCAGAATGTTGTTCTGCAGGCGCAGCAGGATTTCGCGCGACGTCACCGGCGCATAGGCATCGGGCGAAAGTTTCGCCTCCGGCCCTTCGATGCCCCGGATCAGCTGCAGGAGATCGGCGGAAGACAGCGTCTGGCCGCGGTTGAAGGGATCGATGATCGCGGCGGTCGAGCCTGCCTGCAGGCGCAGCACGAAGTGGCCGGGAAAATTGAGCCCGACGAGATCGAGGCCGAGCGCGCGACCGATGTGAAGATAGAGAACGCCGAGCGTCACCGGCAGACCTTTGCGCCGGTCGATCACATGCATCAGGTTGGCGTTTTTCAAATCGTCATAGGTCGCTTCGTCGCCGCGATATCTGAAGCGTCCGGCAAGAAGGCTCGAGAGCATCAGCGACAGAACATCCGCGTCGCCGCGCTGGGCGGACGTTGCATTTTCGAAAACGCGCTTCGCGGCGTCGGCCAGTTCGGCGAGATGTTCTTCATAGGGGAGAGGAGAAACATCGGGACGATCGAGCGCGGCGAAGGCGATCGCCAGGCGCGCAACGTCGAGCGCGTCTTCCGCTGCCTCGCCCGCCGCGCGCAATTCCGCCTCGATGCCGGTGTCCTGATTACCCATGCCGGGATCATGGCGCGGGATGTGCGGCGGCGGCAAGAGCGCGGCGGCGAAAACTTCCGGACCTTTTCGCGGGCCCGGACGGAAATCCGCGCAGGCTTTTCCTGAAACCGCTTTATTGCTGCGCCGCAGAAGCTTTAACGCTGACGTTGCTGACGACGTTGCGCACGCCCGAAATGCCGCGCGCATAGCCGATGACACGGTCAAGCTCGGCCTGACTTTGTGCAACGCCCATCAGGTAAATGGTGCCGCGCAGGGTCTCGATCGAATAGTTGATGCTGCTGATCTTGCTGTCGCCGATGATCGAGGCGCGGAGCTTCGTGGTGATGACGGTGTCGCTCGTCTGCTCGGAGAAACTTAAAGGTTTACCGACCACGATCTGGTCGATCACTTCCTTCACACCGCCGACGCTCCAGGCGACTTTCGTCGCGGCGATGCGGTCTTCCGGATTGTCGACGGTACCGAGCAGGACGACGCGGCCGTTGGTGATCTGGGTCGAGACGCGGGTGAAAAGTTTCGCGTCCTTTTCAGCGAGCCTGCGGTTGATCTCGACGGCGATCTCGTTGTCGTTGACGCCCTGCTCCAGCCCGCGATCCTGCGAGGCCATGACCGCGCCTGTTGCCGCGCCGCCCGCGATCAAGGGCACGCAGCCCGCCATACCAGATGCCGAAAGGATGAGAGCGGCCGCTACAAGATATCGCATGAAGATGGTTCCTTTTGTCCCCGCGAACGAAGGACAAGGAAGCCTTTTGCATGAGGCAAGATTATGACAGGACGCGGATTTTCAGGGCCGCCAGGCATCGGCAAGATGACGCGGCCAGCGGCGGGGCGCGACCAGGACGACATCGAAGCGCATGTCGAGGGCGGCAAGCGCCGGACGGGCGGCAACGAAAAGCGCGGCGGCGCGGGCGAGCCTGGCGCGCTGGTCGGCCATCAGGGCTTCGGCGGCGCCATCGAGATTGCCGCGCGCCTTCACCTCGACAAAGACGAGCGAGCGGCCTCTTTTGGCGATGAGATCGATTTCGCCGAGCCGGGTTTTCATCCGCCGGGCGAGAATGCTGTAGCCCTTGAGGCGCAGCATCAGGGCGGCAATCGCCTCGGCGCGCAGACCGGCGGCATGGGCGGCGCGGCCCCGGGCCGGATCGCCCTTCATGCCTCGTCCGCGCCTTCGCTCAGCGTCAGGGCGCGGGAATAGATTTCGCGGCGCGGCAGACCCGTCATCGCCACCACTTCGGCAACCGCGTCCTTGAGGCTGGCGCGCCCCAAGGCGTTTTCGATCATGGCGTCGATCTCGTGCTGGCAAAGGGCGGCCTGGGGCAAGGGCGGACCGACGACGACGACGATCTCGCCCCTGGGCGCGCCCGCCTCTTCATAATGGCGGGCGAGCTCGGCGAGGG
>DASVNC010000332.1:0-2716 GCA_036384055.1 Parvibaculum sp. | reverse complement strand
AGATGTCGCGGCGCAGGTTGAAGGCGAAGCTCTGCATGCCCGAACCGTTGGCGGTGCGCAGTTGCTCACGCTTGATGCGGCCGTCCTTCGCCGGCGGAATGTCGTAGGCGATTGCCCAGTTCTTGGAGCTGTTCTCCCGCCGGAAGTCGACTTGATTGCCCTTGAAGGCTTCGAAGGCAATGGTCGGATCGCCGTAATAATCGAAGCGCACCCGGTCGAAATTATTGGTGCCGATTTTCACCGGCAGATCTTTGGCCCAGTAATCCTTCACCCGCTCATAGACGATCGTGCGGCCGGGCACGACCTCCGCGATCCTGTAAGGCCCGCTGCCGAGCGGCGCGTCGAGCGTCGTCTGCGAAATATCGCGTGTCCGGCCCTTCGCGTCCTTGGCCGTCCAGTAATGCTTCGGGAGCAAAGGCAACTGCCCCATGATCTGCGGCAGCTCGCGATTGCCTTTCGCGGTGAAGGTGAAGCGAACTTTGTTCGGCGCGATGGCCTCCGCCTTGGAGACGTTGTGATAATAGGCGGCATAGAACGGATTGAGCTTTTTCAGCGTCTGGAAACTCCAGATCACATCGTCGGCGGTGATCTCTTTGCCGTCGTTGAAGCGCGCCTCGGGCCGCAGCGTGAACGTCACCGACGAATAGTCGTCGGGATAGGAAAGGCTGCGCGCGACGAGGCCATATTCCGTGCCCGGCTCATCGAGGCTCGGTTCCAGCAGCGTGTCGTAGATCAGCGAAAGACCGGCCGCCTGCTCGCCTTTGACGATGTAGGCGTTGAGGCTGTCGAAGGTGCCGATGGCCGCGTGGCGCAGCTCGCCGCCCTTGGGCGCGTTCACATTCACATAGTCGAAATGCTTGAAGTCCGGCGGATATTTGAGATTGCCGAAAAGCGACGCCCCATGCCTTTCGGTATCGGCGGCTGAGGCAGGCGCGACGGCCGTCGTCGCGGCCACAGACAGAAGCAGCGCCAGAACAAGTCCGGTTTTGGGCAGTCTCATTTCCCCTCCCGCTCGGCAAGGATCGATTACACGCCGCCCGCCCAAGCTCGAAGCTCATTGTGGCCATTTTTTGCAGCAAGTGCGAGCCCGGCCCGCACGCAAACAAACACGCGCGCAAACAAAAAAGCGCCCGGACTTGTCCGGGCGCTTCGTTTGTCTGGGTATCCCGTACCGGAAGCTTACTTCTTCGCGGCGGGCTTTGCGGCTGGCGCGGCCGGGGCCGCTTCGGCCTTCGGCAGGGGCAGGTTGGAGCCCAGCGTGTTCAGATAGACGATGAGGTCGGCGCGCTGCTGCGGATCCTTGATGCCGGCAAAGGTCATGGCCGTGCCGGAAATATAGCCGCGCGGATTTTCGATGAACTTGAAGAGTTCGTCGAAGGTCCACTTGCCGCCCATCTTCTTCATGCCTTCCGAGTAGGAAAAGCCCGAAGCGGTGGCGCGCATGCGGCCCACGACGCCGTAAAGGTCGGGGCCGATCTTGGCGCCGGCGCCTTCAGCGAGATTGTGGCAGGCGCCGCACTTCTTCGACTGCTTTTCGCCCTCGGCCTTGTCGGCCTTGGCAAGAAGCACTGGCAGCGGCACTTCAGGCGCCGCGGCGGCGGGCGCGGCGGCTTCGCCGCCTTCCGGCACGACGCCTTCGACGACGAAGGATTTCGGATTGGCCGGCTCTATCTTGTAGAGCTCTGCGGCGAGGTTCTTCACGCCCAGAATGACCAGCAGCGAGAACAACACCGCACCGGCGACTTTGTTCAGTTCAAAACTATCCATCGGCTCGGCTCCGCCCGGAATTCAATGAGATAAGACAGGGGTGGAGAGGCCAAGAAAAACGCCCAAAAGGCGCGGCGCCCCCGCATAATTCGCGCGGAGATTAGCCGCTTCCGCGCCCGCGCCGCAAGCCGTATAAGTGCGCTCGCCGGAGCGGACGCCGCATGCGCCCGAAACCGGAACAAATTGCGGCGATCCGCCGCACCGGAAGGGCGGCAAGCCCGCCGGGTGAGCGGCGGAGAACGGAACGGACGAAAGAACGATGCCCCGCGATCCGATTATTGTGATTCCCGCCCGCATGGCCTCAACCCGACTGCCGGGAAAGCCGCCGGCCGATATTTGCGGCGTGCCGATGATCGTCCAGGTCTGGCGCCGCGCGGTCGAATCGGGCGTCGGCCGCGTCGTCGTTGCCGCCGCCGAGCGCGAGGTGGCCGACGCCGTCGCGGCGGCGGGCGGCGAGGCGGTGATGACCGATCCCGATCTCCCCTCCGGCTCCGACCGCATCTGGCAGGCGCTGGAAAAGATCGACGCCGCCGCCCGCCACGGCGTCATCGTCAACGTGCAGGGCGATCTGCCGACGCTCGACCCGGCGCTTATCCGCACCGCCTGCGACGCGCTGACCGCATCGGGCGCCGACATTTCGACGCTGGCCGCCGAGATCAAGGTTGAGGAAGAGCGCACCAATCCGAACGTCGTGAAAGCCGTCATCGCCTTCCGCGAAGGCGGGCGTTCCGGCCGCGCGCTCTATTTCACCCGCGCCACCGCGCCCACGGGCGAGGGCCCGCATTACCATCACATCGGTCTCTATGCCTATACGCGCGCGGCGCTGGCGAGTTTCGTCGCGCTGCCTCCCTCGCCGCTCGAAAAGCGCGAGAAGCTCGAACAGTTGCGCGCGCTCGAAGCCGGCATGTCGATGGAGGTTGCCCTCGTTGACACTGTGCCGCTCGGTGTC
>DASVNC010000331.1:0-3031 GCA_036384055.1 Parvibaculum sp. | reverse complement strand
GCCGAAAGGCGCGATGATGACGACCTCGACGAAGAGGCCTTCCAGCGCCTCAACGCGGATGATCTTCTTCAGGTAGCCGTAGACGGCGAAACTTCCAGCGAGGAAAAGCGAAATCCACGGCACGAACCCCAGCGCGAAGGTGAAGTAGACGACGCCGGCCGTCGCCAGCGTCATCGCCACCAGTTGCGGCCGCGACAGACGCTCGCCGAGCAACGCCACGCCCGCCAGCACACTCACCAGCGGATTGATGAAATAGCCGAGGCTCGTTTCGAGAATGCGGCCGGAATTGACCGCCCAGATGAAGACGAGCCAGTTCGAGCCGATGATGATCGCTGTGACCGCAAGCATCGCCAGCGCGCGGCGATTGCGCAGAACGGCCATGAGTTGGGCGGTGCGGCCGAATGCGAATACGCAGACCGTGACAAGCAGCAGGCTCCAGAGCGCGCGATGGGCCAGAATTTCAAAGGGCGAAACCTGCGCGAGCTGGCGGTAATAGATGACCGAGAAGCCCCAGGCGAGATAGCCCGTCGCCGCGGCCGCTGCGCCGAGTGTCGCCTTCCGCCTGAGTTCATTTTCGGTCAGCGTTATGTCGGACATGATGCAGAGCTTTCGGTCGCGCGTTCCCCGCCACGTTCGCGCGCGGAGCGCGGGCGGGGATTGGCGCTCTGCAGATCAGTTACGGATGTCGGCTTTTCGGGCGGCTTTCGACGGAGCGGGCGCGCCGTCGCGGAGAAGTTTGTAGGTGATGCTGTCGACGAGGGCCTGAAAGGAGGCATCGACGATGTTCGGCGAGACGCCGACGGTGAACCATCGCTCGCCCTTGGCGTCCATGCTTTCGATCATGACGCGGGTGACGGCTTCCGTGCCGCTCGTCAGGATACGCACCTTGAAGTCCGCGAGCCGCAGGTCTTCGATATAGGGCGAGTATTTGCCGAGATCCTTGCGCAGCGCCTGATCGAGCGCGTTGACGGGACCGTTGCCCTCGCCCACCGAGATCAGCAATTCGCCGTCGACATTCACCTTCACCGTCGCTTCCGACACGGTGACGAGCTCGCCAACCGCGTTGTAGCGGCGCTCGACCAGCACGCGGAAGGATTCCACCGTGAAATATTCAGGCACCTGACCGAGCAGCCGCCGGGCAAGAAGCTGGAAGGACGCACCCGCGCCATCATAGGAATAGCCGAGAAACTCGCGCTCCTTCACCTCGTCCAGAAGGCGCTGGATGCGCGTATCCTTCGGATCGACGTCGATGCCCGCTTCTTCCAGCGTCGCCAGAATGTTCGACCGGCCCGCCTGATCGGAGACGGCGATCTTGCGCGTGTTGCCGACCGTTTCCGGCGGCACGTGCTCGTAGGTCTTCGGGTCTTTCAGGATCGCGGACACGTGGATGCCCGCCTTCGAGGCGAAAGCACTTTCGCCGACATAGGGCGCATAGCGATTCGGCGCGCGGTTCAGCACTTCGTCGAGTGTGCGCGAGACGTGCGTCAGGCCTTTCAGCTTTTCGAGGCTGATGCCGATCTCATAGACATCGGCGAATTCGCTCTTCAGCAGAAGCGTCGGGATCAGCGAGACCATGTTGGCGTTGCCGCAACGCTCGCCCAGACCGTTCAGCGTGCCCTGCACCTGGCGGACGCCGGCGCGGATGGCGGCCAGCGAATTCGCCACCGCGTTTTCAGTGTCGTTATGCGCATGGATGCCGAGCTTGCCGCCCGGCACGCCCGAGGCGATCACCTCGCGGACGATGCGCTCGACTTCCTGCGGCAGCGTGCCGCCATTGGTGTCGCAAAGCACAGCCCAGCGCGCGCCCGACGCGAGCGCCGTGTTCACGCAGGAGAGCGCATAGGCCGGGTTCGCTTTGTAGCCGTCGAAGAAATGCTCGCAGTCGATCATCGGCTCGCGGCCCTTGGCGGCGATGGCCTTGACGCTGTCGGAAATGGATTCGAGGTTTTCTTCGTTGGTGATGCCGAGCGCGACGCGCACTTGAAAATCCCACGACTTGGCGACGAGGCAGACGGCGTCCGTATCCGCATCGAGCACCGGGGCAAGTCCCGGATCGTTGCTGGCGCTGCGGCCTGCGCGCTTCGTCATGCCGAAGGCCGTGAACTTCGCGCGCTTCAGGGACGGACGCGCGCTGAAAAAGGACGTGTCCGTCGGATTGGCGCCGGGATAGCCGCCTTCGATGTAATCGAGACCGAGATCATCGAGCAGGCCTGCAATCAGCCGCTTGTCCTCGACCGAAAAATCGACGCCCTGCGTCTGCGCGCCGTCGCGCAGCGTCGTGTCGAAAAGGTAGAGGCGTTCTCTGGTGCTCATGGTCTTGCTCTCGGTTCCAATGTCGCGCGACTTCGCCTGCCGCGACCGGACCCGTATCTCACATGGAATTTAAAGCGAGTATGTACGGCGGCGGCAGACTGATGTCAGCCGCGAATAATGATCTTCCAGATGATGGCCGGGCGTTTCATCGCCATATCGTGTGCCGATCATAGTGCCTTTTCAAAAATCCAAGTCTTTTCAGAGACTTGAACCCGAAAGACGAGCCTCCGCCCGCTTTCTGCCGATGAGAGGTAGCAGGTTTTTCAGCTCCGGTCCATGCTCGAGGCCGGTCAGCGCCAGGCGGAGCGGCATGAAGAGCGCCTTGCCCTTGCGGCCGGTCTTCTCCTTCACGGCATTGGTCCAGGTGGCCCAGGTCTCCGGCCCCCAGGGCTCGGGCGGCAGCGCAGCGGCGGCTTCCGCGGCAAAGGCCACATCTTCGAGGACCGGCGCGACCGGCCCTTCGACCACCACCGCCCAATCCTTCACCTCGGCGAAGCGCGCAAGGTTCGGCTTCACCGCTTCCCAGAAATCGCGGCCGAGATCGCACTTCATCGCACCGAGACGGCCCATGACCGCGTCATAGGGCAGCATGTGCAGGAAGGCCGCGTTGATCTTGTCGAGGTCGGCCGGGTCGAAGCGGATGTCGGCGCGGCCGAGATGGGAGATGTCGAAACCGGCGGCGAGTTCTTCCAGCGTCAGCTTCGGCTCGACGGCGTCC
>DASVNC010000330.1:0-1509 GCA_036384055.1 Parvibaculum sp. | reverse complement strand
CTGCGAACTCGACTACACCTTCCCGCGCTATAACCCGAACCCCGAAGACATGGAGATGCTGCACGCGCTCCGCGACAAGGTGCTGGCGGAAGGCGCCGATGTCGGCCTCGGCTTCGACGGCGACGGCGACCGCTGCGGCGTGGTGGACGACACGGGCGAGGAAATTTTCGCCGACAAGGTGGGCGTGATGCTGGCGCGCGATCTCTCGACGCGGCATCCGAACGCGCAGTTCGTGGTCGACGTGAAATCGACCGGGCTCTTTCTCACCGATCCGGTGCTGATCGCCAACGGCGCGAAGACGGACTACTGGAAGACCGGCCATTCCTACATCAAGCGGCGCGCGCATGAGCTGAAGGCGCTCGTCGGCTTCGAAAAGTCCGGGCACTATTTCTTCAATCCGCCGATCGGCCGGGGCTATGACGACGGGCTCGTGTCGGCGCTCGCCATCTGCGACATGCTCGACCGCAATCCGGGGAAGAAGATGTCGGAGCTGCGCGAGGCGCTGCCCAAGACCTGGGGCTCGCCCACCATGTCGCCCTACTGCCCCGACGAGGTGAAATATCAGGTCGTCGAGCGCATGGTGAAGGTGTTCACCGAGATGGACGCGAAGGGCGAAAAGCTGATCGGCCAGAAAATCCGCAGCGTCGTCACCGTGAACGGCGTGCGCGTCACCGTCGAGGACGGGACGTGGGGCCTTGTCCGTGCCTCGTCGAACAAGCCCGGCCTCGTCGTCGTCGTCGAAAGCCCGGCGTCGGAAGCGAACATGCGGGCGATCTTCGCCGAGATCGACAAGCGGCTCAGCGCCAATCCGGAAGTCGGGGAATACGACCAGAAGATTTGAGGGCGCGGCGTTTCCCTCAGCGTTTTTCCGAAACAAGATGTCACCCCGGGACAAGCCCGGGGTGACACTTTTTGTTCGGATTGAGAACGTCTCAGGCGGGAACGGCGAGGGCCTCGCGCGGCACAAGCGCCATCGCATCGCGGATGACCTCCGCGCCCGCGTCGCGCTTCGGCGCATTCTCGGAGATGTAGCGGCGGAAAGCGCGCGCGCCCGGCATGCCCTGAAAAAGGCCGAGGATGTGGCGCGACATCGCGTGGAGATGCGTGCCGCGCGCAAGCTCGCGCGCGACATAAGGCATGAAGGCTTCCAGCACCTCATGGCGCGATAGCGGCAGGCGCGCATCGCCATAGAAACGCCGGTCAACATCGGCGAGCACATAGGGCGTCTGATAGGCGGCGCGGCCGAGCATGACGCCATCGACATGCTGCAGGTGGCGTCCGGCATCATCCAGCGTCTCGACGCCGCCGTTGATAACGATCTCCAACTCAGGATGAGCTGCCTTGAGGCGGTATACGCGATCATAGTCGAGCGGAGGGACCTCGCGGTTCTCCTTTGGGGACAGCCCCTGCAGCCAGGCCTTGCGCGCGTGCACGATCAGCACCTCCAGTCCCGCCGCGACCAGCACCTCGACGAAGCGATGCAGGTCGGCGTAGTCATCCTGTTCGTCG
>DASVNC010000329.1:0-2612 GCA_036384055.1 Parvibaculum sp. | reverse complement strand
GCCTGTTCGCGAACCGCGTGGATCAGTTTTCGCGGTAACGGTAGCCGACGCCGTAGAGCGTTTCGATGGCGTCGAAATCGTCGTCAACTTCCTTGAACTTCTTGCGCAGCCGCTTGATGTGGCTGTCGATGGTGCGGTCGTCGACATAGACCTGATCGTCGTAGGCGGCGTCCATCAGCGAGTCGCGGCTCTTCACATAACCGGGCCGCTGGGCCAGCGCCTGCAGGATCAGAAATTCGGTGACGGTGAGAATGACCGGCTTTTCGTCCCAGGTGCAGGAATGCCGCTCGGGGTCGAGCACGAGCTTGCCGCGCTCGAGCACAACCTTCTCGGCGCCTTCGGCGGGCGCGCCTTCGACCTTGGGCGCAACCCGGCGGAGCACCGCCTTGACGCGCTCGACGAGAAGACGCTGCGAGAAGGGTTTCGTGATGTAGTCGTCGGCGCCCATTTTCAGGCCGAACAGCTCGTCGATCTCGTCGTCCTTCGAGGTGAGGAAGATGACCGGCAGGTCTGATTTCTGGCGCAGGCGGCGCAGAAGCTCCATGCCGTCCATGCGCGGCATCTTGATGTCGAAGACGGCGACATCCGGCGGATTGGCGGCAAGGCCCGCCAGGGCGGCGGCCCCGTCTGTGTAGGTCATCACGTGATAGCCCTCGGCTTCGAGCGCCATGCTGACGGATGTGAGGATATTCCGGTCGTCGTCGACCAGAGCGATGGTCGGCATAGGGCCCCGTCCCTTTTGTGCGTCTTTTCCAGCCTCTTCCATCAGCAACCCCTCATGAGACATGACCGCCTCCGATCGCAATTTTCCATGCGGTCTAGAGGCTTAGGGTTGCTTTTGGCCTAAAATGTGGCGGCAGTATAAGCACTTGGCCCGGCGCGCGCCACGGTTCATGCCCATAATGTTGGGTCGCGGGCGCGGTCCGGCCACAAAAGGCAGGGCCTGCGCCCGCCCCGGCTGCGGCGAAGCGCCCTGCCCCGCCTTCCGGCTACGGCTTCCAGTTGCGCCGCAAGAACGTCGCAACTAATGTGCGACCGTTTCGGCGACCCGTTCGCCCAGGACCCGTTCACCAAGACGAGCGGTCGGCCTTCGATACGGGGGAGCCGGCATGCTAGGATGACGTGAGACAGGGGTTAGGCCGCAGCGGACGACCGGGGCGGCTCAGGCGAGACAAACAACAGAATTCAGAACAGGCAGACGAAGCAGCCGGCGGCCACAATATGGCCCCGATGGCGGGAGAGATTTTCCCGCCAAAATAATTCCGGCGAAGGCCGGCTTGCGGCTTCGATGCGCATGCACCAAGGAGAGACGGCGTGAAACAGAGCGGGCCTATCATCAGCAAACATGGCGTGGACAAAAGCGGCTTTAAAAATCTTGCCGCCGCCTACTGGAACAACCGTCCGGCCGAGCTTTATGAGGAGGCGATCCGCCGCGGCGAAGGCCATGTCGCAGCCAACGGGCCCTTCGTCGTCAAGACCGGCGTTCACACCGGCCGCTCCGCCAAGGACAAATTCATCGTCCGCGACGCCACCACCGAAAACACCGTCTGGTGGGACAACAACAAGGCGATGACGCCGGAAGCCTTCGACCTCCTCCATGCCGACATGCTGAAACATGCCGAGGGCAAGGAGCTCTTCATTCAGGATCTCTTCGGCGGCGCCGACCAGACCCATCGCCTGCCCACCCGCATCTACTCCGAATATGCCTGGCACTCGCTGTTCATCCAGAACCTGCTGATCGAGCCGACGGCCGCGGAGCTCAAGGACTTCGATCCCAAGTTCACCATCATCGACCTGCCGAGCTTCGTCGCCGATCCGGCGAAGTACGGCGTGCGCACCAGCACCGTGATCGCCTGCAACTTCGCCAAGCGCATCGTGCTGATCGCCAACACCTCCTATGCCGGCGAAATCAAGAAGTCGGTTTTCTCGATGCTGAACTATGACATGCCGGCCAAGCGCGTCATGCCGATGCATTGCTCGGCCAATGTCGGCCCCAAGGGCGACACGGCGATCTTCTTCGGCCTTTCGGGCACCGGCAAGACGACGCTGTCGGCGGTCGCCGACCGCACCCTCATCGGCGATGACGAGCATGGCTGGTCGGAAAACGGCGTCTTCAACTTCGAAGGCGGCTGCTACGCGAAGATGATCAAGCTCTCGCCCGAGGCCGAGCCTGAAATCTACGCCGTGACCAAGCGCTTCGGCACCGTCCTCGAAAACGTCGTCATGGACCCGGTGACGCGCGAGCTTGATCTCGACAGCGCCGCGCTTGCCGAAAATTCCCGCGGCGCCTATCCGCTTTCCTTCATTCCGAATGCGAGCGCCACGGGCCGCGCGCCGCACCCCAAGAACATCATCATGCTGACGGCCGACGCCTTCGGCGTTCTGCCTCCGATCGCGAAGCTGACGCCCTCGCAGGCCATGTATCACTTCCTGTCGGGCTATACGGCCAAGGTCGCCGGCACCGAGAAGGGCGTGACGGAGCCGGAAGCGACGTTCTCGACCTGCTTCGGCGGACCCTTCATGTCGCGCCACCCCACCGATTACGGCAACCTGCTGCGCTCGCTGATCGCCGAGCACAAGGTCGACTGCTGGCTGGTCAACACCGGCTGGAC
>DASVNC010000328.1:0-11362 GCA_036384055.1 Parvibaculum sp. | reverse complement strand
GCCGCCGCGCCTTATCGCGGCCTGACGCGCGATGATTTTGATCGCGTGGTCGATTTCGTCGCCACCGGCGGCTATGCGCTAAAATCTTATGATCGCTACGCGAGGCTCCGACCTCACGCGCCGATGACCGGTGACCTGCGGCTGCGCGCGGCGTCCCCCAAGGTCATCCAGCAATACCGCATGAACGTGGGCACCATCGTTTCCGCCGAGATGGTGAAAATACGCCTCGTTAAAAAGGGCCGCCGCCCGCGCGGTGGCATGGGCGGCAGGATGCTTGGCGAAATCGAGGAATATTTCATCGACACGTTGAAGCCCGGCGACACCTTCATTTTCGCCGGTCACGTGCTGCGCTTCGAAAGTCTTGTCGAGACGGAAGCTTATTGTTCGCGCGCCGAGAGCGGGGATCCGCAAATTCCGTCCTATTACGGCGGCAAGTTCCCGCTCTCGACTTATCTCGCCGAACGCGTCCGCCACATGCTGGCGCACCGCGAGGAATGGGCGCAACTCCCCACACAGGTTGCCGATTGGCTGCGCATACAGGAATGGCGCTCGATCCTGCCGCGTGAGGGCGATCTTCTGGTCGAAACTTTTCCGCGCGGCGACAAATATTACCTTGTCTGCTACCCCTTCGAGGGACGCCTCGCCCATCAGACGCTCGGCATGTTGTTGACACGCCGTCTCGACCGGGCGGGCGCGCGGCCGATGGGCTTCGTCGCTTCCGAATATTCGCTGGCGATCTGGGGTCTGCGTGACATCGGCATGATGGCCGAGCGTGGCGCACTGCCGCTCGCCCAACTTTTCGACGAGGATATGCTCGGCGACGATCTCGACGCCTGGCTGGCGGAATCGAGCCTCCTGAAGCGCACCTTCCGCGATTGCGCGATCATTTCCGGACTTATCGAGCGCCGTTATCCCGGACAGGAAAAAACCGGCCGGCAGGTGACGTTCTCCTCCGACCTCATCTACAATGTGCTGCGCGAACACGAGCCGGACCACATCCTTCTGCGCGCGACACAGGCAGATGCGGCTTCCGGCCATCTCGACGTCGCCCGCGTCGCCGAGATGCTGAAGCGCATCAAGGGCCGAATCGTCTTAAAAAGGCTCGACCGCGCATCGCCGCTTGCCGTGCCGGTGCTTCTCGACATCGGCAAGGAAGCGGTGCATGGCGAAGCGAACGAAGCGCTGCTGTCCGAAGCCGCCGACAATCTGATCGAAGAGGCGACACGTCTTGTTTGAAGATACGGCCACCGTTCAGGAGACCCGGCTCAGTGCCTCGCCCGCTCTGCGCGTCTGCGGCGCATCGCTGACGGTGCTCGCCGAAGGCGCCGTCTGGTGGGAGGCCGAACGGCTTCTTGTCGTGGCCGATCTGCATCTCGAAAAAGGATCGTCATTTGCCGCGCGCGGGATTGCGCTGCCGCCTTACGACACGCGCACGACGCTGACCCGCCTCGAAAGATTGATCGCGCGCTTCGCACCTCAGCGCTTTGTCGCGCTGGGCGACAGCTTTCACGACCGCGACGCCGCCGCGCGTATGGACGAAGGCGATGGCGCGCGCCTTGCCAGGCTGACGGCCTCGACCGACTGGATATGGATTGCGGGCAATCACGATCCGGTGCCGCCGCGTCGTTTCGGCGGTGCTGTGCGCGAGGAACTGAATGTCGGCCCGCTCACGTTTCGTCACGAGCCGCGGCCTGCGCCGGCCACGGGCGAAATCGCCGGGCATATGCATCCCTGCGCCGCGGTCCGTGTGCGCGGCCGCCGCCTTCGCCGCCGCTGCGTCGCAGCGGATGGAACGCGTGCGATCCTGCCTGCTTTTGGCGCCTATGCGGGCGGTCTCAACGTCCTCGATGACGCCTATGCGGATTTGCTGCCCGGTTTCGATTTCCACGCCTGGATGCTCGGCGCGCATTCGGTCGTGCCTGTCGCCGCCCACCGCCTCGAACGCGATTAGGCCAGCAACACCGCGCCGAGCGACGCGCAGAGCGCAAGTTCCGTGAGCACCGTCAGCGGCAGGTCGAGCCCGCTTTGCCATGCCGGCACAAGACCTTGCCGCGCGGCGGCGCGGTCGGACATGGCGACGAGCAGAAAGCCCGCCATCAGCGCCGCAAGCGCGACGGCAGGCGCCATCAGCAATACGGCCCATGAAAAGAATGTCGGCAACGTCAGGAGCGCCAGCGGCTTGAACGCAACGCCGTCGCCGCCTGCCTTGACCGCGACGCCCCAACGCGCGCCGCCGAGAAACGACAGAAGCACCGCGCCGTAACCGATTTCGGCGGCCAACACACCATCGACACCGGACGAAGCGAAGGCGACGATCAGCGCCATCGCAACGAACGGGACGATGCGCGCATAGGAAAAAATGAGCACAGCCGTCGGCGTCTGGTCAGGCGACGGCAGTTTCGCGGCCTTTACTGGAGCCGACGCTGCGACCGGCTCCGGCGTCTTTGCCGTCGGAGCGCCTTTTTCAAGCGCCGCCGGTTCCATCGCTTGCTCGGCGTTCATGGTTAATCGCTCACCCCAGTTTTCCGAGGAAGGGAAACACACTGAGCATCAATATGGCAATCTTCTCGAACGAGCCGAGCAGCATCAGAAGGCCGGTCCCGGCGAGCAGCGCGCCGGCGGCAATCTCGATTTTCTGCATATGCCGGCGGATGCGCTTGGCGAAAGAGAGAAAGCCGCGGATCGCAAAGGCGGCGAGCAGAAACGGGATACCGAGCCCGAGCGAATAGGTGGCAAGCAGCGCGACGCCCGCATGCAGGCTTTCCTGCGACGCGGCGATAGCAAGGATCGTCGCGAGGATCGGCCCGATGCAGGGTGTCCAGCCGAAGGCGAAGGCGAGCCCCAGCACATAGGGGCTGAGGAACTGCAGCCACAGATTCTGCGACACGTCGCCGATGTGCTCCGGTTGAAAACGGGCCTCGCGGTTCAGAAACGAAATTCGCAAAAGCCCCATATAATGAAGCCCGAAGCCGATGATGACGACGCCGGCGATGCGCCCCAGAAGTTCCTTATGCGCGAGGATCAGCGGATTGATGGCCGATGCGCTGGCGCCCAGCGCGACAAAAACGGTCGAGAAGCCGAGCACGAAGCCGACGGCGCCGAGCGCCACGCGCCGCGTCAGCCCCTCCGAGCCGAGTTCTTCCCCGAGCTCTGCCTCGCGCGTCAATTCTTCAAACGAGGTTCCGGCGATGAAGCAGAGATAGGCAGGCACCAGCGGCAGAACGCAGGGCGACAGGAAGCTCAGCAATCCGCCCGCACCTGCCGCCGCGTATGAAATATCGATATTGGTCATGCCTTGGGATACAGGATCATTTGGGTGCAACGGAAGAGCGCGATGGTGCGGTTCTTCGTCTCGTTTCCGGCCTCGACATTTCATTCTCCCTGTCCAGGCCGGCACTATAGCGTAAACGCATCGATGGGGAATTCACGCCTTCGTCAGATCAGCGTTCCCGCAGCACCGCCGAGGCGAGCCACCCGGCCGCCGCCGCGCCGAGAACGGCAAGCAGGCCATAAAGCAGCGCGTCGTTATGCGCGAAGCGATAGATGAAACGCTCAAGCCCGCTCTTGTCGATGTAAAGCGGTGAGGCGATGGCATCGACCACCTGCCCGTCGCGGAGCAGGAATACGGTTGCGGTGTAAAGTCCGACCGGCACATTCGCCGGGATATCGACGGTGGCGCGGAAAAGCGTCTGTCCGAGAAAAACGACGCCGCCTGGATCATTGATGAAGAGCTTTTCGCGCCGCTTGTTGCGGATCAGCGCCTTCAGGAAGTCTTTCTCTTCGTCAGGCGGCAACATTTCCTGGCTGCCGTCGAGCGCGGTCGCAACCGGCGCGCCGAGATTGACGTTGTCGATGCCGATCTGTTCGCGCTGCAACACATCCACACTCGCCGTCACTTCAAGCGGGCGGGTGCTGGCGACCGCGTAATAGCCCGGCACTTTCGGATAGGTGAGAGAATCGTGATTGACCCAGATGCCGGCGACGCGCGCCTTGCGCCGGACCGTGACGGCGCGCGCCGGTCCCGACACGACGACGACGACATCGCGGTTGAGCGCCCTCTCGTCCGGCGTATTCGCCTCGACGGCGCCGAAAAGCAGAATCTGCGTGCCTGTGAAATTCGACTTGATCGCGATCTTGTGTTCGCTGAGATCGGTGACGAGCTGATCGGCATATGCATGGCCGGCGGGCGTCAATCCCGCGAGAACCAGCAGAGCCGCGATGCGAAGGCGGAACATCATGTGTGCGGCGCTACATCGACGATGGAATAGATGTCGGGCGGCATGGTGACGAGCGCCCAGCCGAGCCGCAATCCCATCAGAAGCAGAAGCCCGGCAAGCAGCGCCCGCAAATGCTCGCCCTTGAGCCGCGAGGCCGCGCGCACGCCATATTGTGCGCCGATGACGCCGCCGACAACGAGCAGCAGCCCAAGCATCGCATCGACCGCCTGGTTTTCCACCGAATGCATGACGCCTGTAAGGGCCGTCACAAAAACGATCTGGAAGAGCGATGTGCCGATGACAATGGATGTGGGCATGCGCAGCAGATAGATCATCGCCGGGATCATGATGAAGCCGCCGCCGACACCCATGATAGCCGACAGCATGCCGACGAAGAATCCGATCCCGATCGGCGGAATGACGCTGATATAGAGCCGCGAACGATGGAAGCGCATCCGAAGTGGCAGTCCGTGGATCCAGCTGTGGTGGCCGCCGGGTTTGACCGCCACGGCCTGCCCGCTGCGCGCCGCCAGCATGGCCCGCACGCTTTCGGTCATCATCAGCGCGCCGATGATCGTCAGAAAGACGACATAGATGATGGAGATGACGAGGTCGATCTGGCCGATCTTCACGAGCTGCCGAAAGATGAAGATGCCGCTGATTGAGCCGACGATGCCGCCGACGAGCATGACGCCGCCCATCTTGAAGTCGATCGAGCCGCGCTTGCGATGCGCCAGCGCGCCTGTGACGGACGAAGCGACAACCTGCGTCGATTGCGTGCCGACCGCGACCGCCGGCGGAATGCCGAGGAAAATCAGCAGCGGAGTCATCAGGAAGCCGCCGCCCACGCCGAACATGCCGGAGAGAAACCCTACGGTCACACCCATGCCCAGGATCACCAGCACATTGACCGGCAACTCGGCGATGGGCAGGTAAATCTGCATGGCGCTTGGGTCCGATGGCGTTAAGCAGGCCGTTTTTCGTCCCGTGGAGTGTGAAACCGGAGTAGCACGCCCGGCACCGGATTCCTAGAGTGTGACTGGGCTTCGGACCGGGGCGGCTTGCCACGCGAAGATCACGGAGGGCGGCGGGGCGCCGGAGGCAAACTCCCTCCGGGGCCTCGACGGTGAAGGGTTATGCGACTTGGATCGGTGACACGGCCCCTCCGGCCGCTTTCGGGCGCCCTCTGGCAAAAGCTGCACCGCATCGGCAGCGTCGCCATGTGGGTCTCGGGCCTCGATACGCTGAAAAGCCAGGGCTTCCGCCCGCGCACCGTCTTCGACGTTGGCGTCGCGGCCGGCACGCCGGACCTTTATGCGGCTTTCCCCGCCGCCCGCTATGTCCTTGTCGATCCGACCCGCGCCTCGCTGCCGCATATGCAGCGGCTTGCCCGCGATCTCGACGCCGAGGTCTGCAACTTCGCTCTGGGTGACGGCGACGGTGAAATCGAGATCGAGGAGCGGCTGGACGACATCAACGGCGCAACCTTCTTTCGGGAAGTCGGCGTTCTTGGCGCGACGGAACGATACGCCGTGCCGGTTCGCCGCTTCGACCGGGCCTTTCCGGAGTTCGAGCGGCCGGCGCTCTGCAAGATCGATGTTCAGGGCGCCGAACTGATGGTGCTGCGCGGCATGGGCGAACGTCTTGCCGACATCGATGTCTTCATCGTGGAGGCAAGCGTGCTTGCAACGATCGAGGCCGCGCCCGAAGCCTTCGAGGTCATTGCTTTCATGCGGGAACGGGGTTTCGTTATTTTTGACATCGTCGGCACGGCGCGCCGCCCGCTCGACAAAGCGCTGGCTCAGCTCGACATGATGTTCGTGCGGGAGAATTCGCCGCTCAGAGCCGACCGGCGTTGGGCCGCGGAACCGCGAGGCGCTGCGGCGAGCCTGACGATAAAGCCGGGCGCGGTGCCCGGCTTGCCGCTCAAAGGCGCAAAATAGAGATCAGTGGGTCGCGAGTTCCAGCGACTTCAGCAGCACGGCGCTGACGCTGCCGGTCTGATCGAGGCCGGCGGCCCGCTGATAGGCCAGAATGGCGTCGCGCGTGCGCGGCCCCATCAGCCCGTCGGACGAGCCCGGATCGTAGCCGAGCTTCATGAGCATGGCCTGCGCGCGGCTGAGGTCGTTGACCGCCTCCGCGCCCGCGTTCGTGTTGATGCTGCCGGTGACGTCGGGGTCCATCCGGCCCCAATTGCCCATCGAGGACAGATCACCGTTGGCGACGGGGTCGGGACGCTTCGGCACCCATGTCTCGGCGGCAACCTTCGCCTGCGCCAGCGTCGCGGCGTCGAGCTTGGCTGCCAGTTCGTCGCGCTTCTGCGCCGCGCCCTTGTCGCCGCCCTTGGCCGCGATCGAGAGCCATTTATATGCGGAAACGAGATCCTGCTTCACGCCCAGCCCGCGTTCTTGAAGCACCGCCAGATTGTACTGGCTATCGCCAAGGCCCAGATCTGCGGCCTCGCTGAACCAGCGTGAGGCGGTGGTGAAATCCTGCCGCGTGCCGCGCCCTTCGGCATAGATGACGGCGAGATTGTGCATCGCCTTCACATTGCCTTGCGTTGCGGCCTTCTCGTACCAGCTGCGTGCCTTGCCGTCGTCCTGCGGTACACCGCGGCCTTTTTCAAAGAGCGTGGCAAGGCGGTACTGCGCGATGGCGAGGCCCTGATCGGCGGCCTGATTGTACCAGTAGGCGGCCTGCGAAAGGTCCTGCGCCATGCCCTCGCCATTGGCATAGCGCTGGCCAACTTCATACTGAGCCGCCGGATTGCCTGCCGTCGCCGCATTGCGCAGCGCGCGTTCGCCAGCCGGCATCTGTCCTGCGGCCTTGTCGAGCGGCGCGCTCGCCACCGGCTTTGCCGGCACGGGCGTCAGTGTCGGCCCGCTTTCGCGCTGCGGCATGGTCATCGTCGAGGCCGGCTTCCTGGCAGGCGCGGGCTTCTCCGCTTTGGCCGCAGCTTCGGGCTTTGCCGGAGCGGGGGCCGGCAGGGTGGGCGAACCGCTTTCCGCCGAGGCCGAGGGAGTGGACGCCGGAGTTTTGTTCGCCGCCGCGGGCGCTCCGGCGTCCTCCGGATTGGCCTCCGGATGAGATTGATCGACGGTCCCGGGCACGAGCGCCGGATTGGCGACGCCGACAGGCGCTGGCGTCGTCTCGGTGCTGGCCGCCATGTCGCCCGGCCCCGGCGTCTTGTCGGTCGATTTTTCGGGTGCGGCCGCATTGTCGGCGACCGGCGAAATGACAACCGGCTGGCTGTTCAGAATGCGCATGGCGCCGATGGCGACCGCGACGACGAGCGCGGCGGCGATGGCGCCGTAAATGACCTTCGTCCGCTTGCCGCGATCGGCCTCGACGGCGGTGAACCGGCCCGTCGTGTCGGGATAGGGCGATGCGCCGGGTCCGGCTTGCGGCCCGCCCCGGGCGTTTTGCGCGGCGGCTTGCGCGGCGCGGCGCGCGGCGGCCATGAAATCATTGGCGGCGACGGCGGTGTCCAGCGTCGGATTGCTGATCTCGGCTTCGGCTTCGTCTTCGTCGGCTTGCAGCTGACGGGCGCGTATGTCGAGCGTCGGCTCGCGGCGTCCGTCATTTTCCGAATCCGGCGCGAAGGGCGGAGGCGGTGCATCCATGCTGTGGTCGGTATGCACCGGCGGCAGATCGGGTTCGTGAGCGATGGGGGAGCGGAAATCAGCGGCGCCTCCGAAAGCGCCGGCTGTCCCCAGGTGCCCCATCGGCGGGGCATCGAAGTTCGGTATGGGGAATGCCTGCCCGCCGGGGACGAAACCATTGCCCGCTCCGCCGACGCCGATTTGCGGCGCCAGCATGCCGCCGGGCGTGCCCATGCCGAGCGAGGTGCGCGTCGCCTTCGCTTCGCGCTCGATCCGCCCGAGACGGTCGGTCATCCGTTCCAGCATCACATGCAGGGACTCGATCGTCTCCCGCGAACGCATTTCGGTGGCGTTCAGATTGCCCGACATGCCCTCGATGGCGCGTTCGATCGTCTGCGCCGTCTGAAGGGTCATGTTCTCGGTCTGATGCAGCCGCTCGGCGATTTCGTCCAGATGCGCCTGAAACGGATTTTCGCGCGGCGTGTCGAGTTCCTCGAGCCGCCTGGCGATGCTCGACACTGTCTGTTCGAATGTCTTCAGCGTTTCGTCGTTGCGCTGCTCGGCGCGTTCAAGGCGGCCGGTGATATCGCTGAGGCTGCGCTGCAGATGCAGGATCGTCTGCTTGTGCTGGTCGGCGTCGGTCTTTTCGGCAATGGCTTTCAGCGCGCTTTCGACGGCCTGCGGACCCACCGTCGAAACCGACGTCTCCATCTTTTCAAGACGGCCGGCAAGGGTCTGCAGCAGGGATTCCGTTGCCCGCGTGCGCGCGAGCGCCTCTTCGCGTTCTTCCTCTTCCTCGTGCTTCTCGACGCGCCCCGCAATGTCGCTGAGCGTGCGGCGGATTTCGGAAAGAGATTCTTCGGTCCGCTTTTCCGCCGTGTCGAGGTGATCGACGACGGCGTTCATCGCTTTCTCAAGCGACTGGATCTGGGCCTTCTCCTCGCGGCGTCCGCCGATGGAGCCGCGCGTGCGCTCGGCCTCCTCAAGACGCTCGGCAAGCTGCGCAATCTTGCGTTCCAGCGGATCGGGAAGCCGCGGCTCCGCGACGGCGTTCTCCATCTGGTGTTCCGATCTTTCGAGACGCTGCGCCAGCTGGCTGACTGTCTGCTCCAGACGGCGCGTCAGATCGAGTGTCCGCCGTTCGCTGCTTTCGACGCGCTGCACCACGTCGCGCACGGCATCCGCAACCGGCGCAAGGTCGATCTGGGCCTGCGCAATGGCCGGCTGCGGCGCATAGGGCGCCTGCGCGAATGAAGGCTGCTCATAGGACGCGGACGGGCCCGCACCCGCCGGCCGGCCGACTTCGTCGGTGCCCGCATCGAGTATAATTTGATTGAGCCATGCGCCAAGCGTCACGCCCGCACGATGAGCGGCCTGCTTTGCTGCTTCACGCGCCTCGGGCTCAATGCCTTTGACGCTCCAGGGAACACCCGATCTCATCCGAATCCCGATCTCGTCCGAATCAATGTGTCCGGTTAGTCACTTTGGTCAGTATAGGCCACACCATCTGGCGTTACGAAGCGGGGCCTTCCGCTATGACTTGCATGAACGCGCATGATTCGCTTTCGCTCAAGGAACGCGCCGATATGAAACGCTGGTTTGGGTAAATACCGCGTTAATGAGTGTTGAGAATCGGTAGGTTTCGTTGCCGGAAAACTAAACTGACTCACACTGGGACAGCGGCGGTCAGGGCCCGGCGAAAAGCTCCGTTGCGAAGACCGTGTCGCCCTTCCGCGCGATGCCGACGCCGCTGCGGGTGTAATCGGCCGATTTGAGGTTCTTCCGGTGGCCGGGGCTTGCGACCCATTGCTTGACGAATTCGGCGGCGATCGCATTGGCGCTCTTGCCGCCCATCCCGTCCATCACCGCAATGTTCTCGGCCAGATCGCTCTTGAAGTCCGGCGAGACGGCCAGCACGCGCTCCTTCGGCCCCTGGCCGTCCGGGTTGTAGTGGCCGATGAAATTTCGCAGCGACATATCGGCGCTATGGACGGCCGCCGCTCGTTGCAAGCTGGCGTCGTCTGCGAGCGCCGGCACGTCGTGCTGCGCGCGATAGGCGTTGATGGCATCGAGAACCGCGCGGCTGAGTTCGTTTTCACCCTGCGCCGCGGCGCTTGCCCCGGCCGGCAGCGAGGCCACATTGACCCGGGCTGGCGGCGGCGCGGGCATGGTCGACATGGCGGAGGCGCATGCGCCAAGCAAAAGCGAGAGGCTGAGCGCCGCCGCCTGTTTCAGAGCCTTCATCGATAACCTCCCGGCACCGGTAAACGGCGCCAATAGACCAATCCCGGCAATCCCGTGCAACGCGGCCTGGCTGCTTCCGGACACCCTTGACGCTTACGTCAACGTCAACTAGCCTTCGCGTCATTGGCATAAAAACGGCGGAAAACCGCCAATCGTCAATAAAGGGCTGGGCGCGGAACCAGGGCACGGGCGATAGCCCATCCAAAACTGTACCGAAGTCCAGAAAACAGGGAAACAGGAACCGACGATGGATCATCAAATGGAAACGTCCTCGAAATCCGTAGGCAACGCGGGCCATGCGCATGGCGTTACCTTCTCGATCACGCAGCTCGCCGAGGAATTCGGTCTGACCACCCGTGCTATCCGCTTCTACGAAGACAAGGGTCTCCTCTCGCCCGAGCGCCAGGGCCAGACGCGCATCTATCACCCGCGCGACCGGGCCCGCCTCATCCTGATCGTGCGCGGCAAGAACGTCGGTCTCGCCCTTTCGGAGATCAAGGAAATCCTGAGCCTCTACGATCTGCAGGACGGCTGCGAGACGCAGAACAAGGTCGCCATCGACAAGTTCCGCCGCCGCATCGGCAGCCTCGAGCGTCAGCGCAAGGAGATCGACCTCCAGATCGCGACGCTGCAGGAAAGCTGCGATCGTCTGGAAAACCAGTTGCAGGGTCAGCTCGCGCGTGCGGGCGTTCATGCCGATTTGGTCAAGCCGCTCGCCGAACAAAAAAAGAAAGCGAAGCTCGCCTCGGCAAAAAGCCAGCCGGCCGAACGCGCCGGCGCCAACGCCTGACGCGTTGCCGTTCGATCTGTTGCAGCTCGCGTTTTCGATGTCGCGTTTCCGTGGCTCCTTCTTTACGGGTGGATGAAACATGCCGACCTATAAGGCACCCTTGCAGGAATATCGGTTTCTCCTGCGCGACACCTTCAACGTCGAACAATATGCGGCGCTGCCTGGCTTCCGGGACGCGCCTCTCGATGTCGTCGATCAGATCCTCGACGAGGCTGCAAAGCTCGCCGAGGAAGTGCTGCAACCTCTGAATCAGATCGGCGATATCGAGGGCTGCAAGCTCGAGAATGGCGTCGTCACAACGCCGAAGGGCTTCAAGGAAGCCTACAAGACGCTTGTCGAGGGCGGTTGGCCCGCGCTCGTCGCGGACCCGGCCTTCGGCGGACAAGGCCTGCCCAACGCGCTCGGCGTCATCTTCAACGAAATGGTGTCGTCGGCGAACATGGCTTTCGGCATGTATCCGGGCCTTTCCCACGGCGCCTATTCGGCGCTGCTCCATCATGGTGCTGACG